>CBFDVE010000315.1:0-3565 GCA_965613205.1 uncultured Rhodospirillaceae bacterium | reverse complement strand
TGAAACCAACTTTTACCATGGCAATCCGCCTCCTTTTAGCATATTGCTCATCCATGCTTCATCGGGACGTATTTTTTCAAAATCACCTTTTTTGCATTGGTTTGTTTGGGTTTCACCATTCTTTTTGTTTACAATAATCAATTCTTTCTCTGAGAGTTCAGCCACGAGAGATGCTGAGTGGATTGTTATCCAGATATGGTGGTGATACTTCTTTGTCATTTAACGAAAAAAAGTAATAAGTTCGTCTTTGGAAAGTGTCCATGCACTATCGCTGTGTAATTCAAATAAAGCCGAATAGGACGATTTGACTAAATTTGAGAAGTGCTTTTCAAAATCTTCGTCTTTGTGGCTCGCGAAGGCAGTAGTGGCGTTTTTAGTTTTTTTACCTTCTCCATCAATGATGCCGACAAATTGAAGTGCGTTGATTACGTAGCTTTCGTTTTTTGGCGCGATACCAAGCTTTTTCACAGTGTTTGAGTCGATAGTAGCAGGAAATGTTTTTCGCAACTGGTTCACCATTTGCGCAATATTTCCAGCGCCCGAAATGTAAGGATGTGATTCCGTCATGTTTCAGTTCCATTTATGGTTGATACGCCTAAAATTTAGTACAGACAGTAGTGAATATCAAAGGAAACCAGCCATAACAAAATTTAAGAGGAATGATTTTTCGACTTCGTCTTAAACAAATTTGAGGCATAGTGAGCTATGAGGAACATCTCCACTCGTTATTGGCACACCTTGGAAGACGACCGGGTGCAATGCGACTTATGCCCGCGTTTCTGCAAGCTGCGCGAGGGCCAGCGGGGATTGTGTTTTGTGCGGGCGTGTGAGGACGGCAAGGTCGTTCTGACGTCTTATGGGCGGTCCAGCGGGTTTTGTGTCGATCCCATCGAAAAAAAGCCGCTCGGTCATTTTTTGCCGGGCACACCGGTGTTCAGTTTCGGCACCGCCGGGTGCAATCTGACTTGCAAATTTTGCCAGAACTGGGACATCAGCAAGTCGCGCAAGTTCGATAAATTACAGAACATCGCCAGCCCGCAAATGATTGCCGAGGCGGCGGCGAAAACCGGCTGCCGGTCGGTCGCCTACACCTATAACGATCCGATCATCTTTCACGAATATGCGCTTGATGTGGCGATTGCCTGCCATGAAACGGGCTTGAAAAATGTGGCGGTGTCGGCGGGCTATGTGTGTGCCGAACCACGGGCCGAGTTTTACGCTCACATGGACGCCGCCAATATCGACTTGAAAGCCTTCAGCGAGGATTTTTATCATCGCCTGTGTTCGGGCGAGCTGGCCGTGGTGCTGGAGACTCTCAAATACCTGGTCCATGAGACCGATGTGTGGATCGAAATCACCACCTTGCTGATTCCCGGCGAGAACGATTCCCGCGAAGAGCTCGACGCCATGACCAAATGGGTGGCGAGCGAACTTGGCCGCCATGTGCCCATGCACTTTTCCGCCTTCCATGCGGACTGGAAAATGCTCGATACCCCGCCAACCCCTAAATCGACCCTGACACTGGCCCGCGACATCGCCCTGAAAAACGGCATCCACTATGCCTATACGGGCAATGTGCATGATTTCCAAGGCGAAAGTACCTATTGCCATTGCTGTGGCGAGCGGCTGATCGGGCGGGACTGGTATGTGCTGTCCGATTGGAACCTGGACGATCAGGGCCATTGCCAAAAGTGCGGCACGGCCTGTTCCGGGGTGTTCGATGGCCGGCCGGGAGACTGGGGCGCGAAACGTATGCCGGTGCGCTTGCAGCCCCGTTGAAGCGGTTGCACAATCATGAGACAATGGCACCACAACTCATTCTAAAAAAGCGGAAAGGACTCATCAATTGCGCACACTGACCCTAAGTGTTCACGAATTTCTCGCCCTCATGGGCGGGCTCGATGAACAGATGGAAGAATCCGGCTTCAAGGCGGATTCGGGTATTTACGATGCCTGGTATCAGCAATGGCGCGACATCGAGGCGAAAATCGAAAAACTGTCGATGATGGAACGGGCCGACATGTATTTTGACGGCAAGGTCAATATCAACGATTTATCGGACGAACATTTAATTGAAGCCAAGGAACAGGTGCAGCGACAGATCGACATCAACCAAAAGATGATCAATGAAGACGATATCGACGCCGACCCCAACGATCTGGAAATTTGGCTGCAATTGATGTCGGTCGTCAATAAATTGTAATCAGGCCTCGTACAGGCCCAGAAACAAACAAGGAATTCCATAAATGAAAATTACCTTCGCCAATACCTCTGATCCGCAGCGCGGCGTCGCCGTCGTTGGGGTGCTGGACGGGCGCAAGCTGACCGATGGTGCCGGGAAACTGGATAAAAGAATGGGTGGCACCCTGACTCGCGCCATCAAGGCCAGCCGTTTCAAGGGATCGAAAGGCCATACCCTGACCATCCTGGCCCCGGCGGGCACCAGGCTGGACCGCATTGTCGTTATGGGACTGGGCAAGCCCGGCCAAATGGACTCAGCTTCCATGCAGGCGTTGGGTGGAAGGATCTATGCAGCCTTGGCGACCAAGGGGCATCGTTCGGCCCAGGTGGTGGTCGATGGCATTGAAAAATGTTCCCTGTCACCGGCCCGGATGGCGGCGGAAATGGCCTTCGGGGCGCGGCTGCGGTCCTACCGGTTCGATAAGTACCGGACCAGGGAATCCGCCCACGACAAGCCGAGCCTGAAAAGCCTTAAATTCACTTGCGCCGGGTCGGCCGGGGCCAAGGCGGCGTTCGCCAGCAAGGACAAGGTCGCCGACGGGGTCTTCATGACCCGCGATCTGGTCAGCGAACCGGCCAATATCCTGTACCCGGAAACCCTGGCCAAACAGGCGCAAACCCTGTCAAAACTGGGCGTAAAAGTTACAGTGCTGGGTGAAAAGCAGATGGCGAAACTGGGCATGGGCTCGCTGCTGGGTGTCGGTCAGGGCAGCGGGCGTGAATCCAAACTGGTAGTTATGCAGTGGCATGGCTTGGCGAAAAAGAAGGGCAAGACGGACCAGCCCATCGCCTTCGTCGGCAAGGGCGTGACGTTCGACACCGGTGGCATTTCAATCAAGCCTGCCGCCGGTATGGGTGACATGAAGGGCGATATGGCGGGCGCGGCCTGCGTTGTCGGGCTGATGCATGTGCTTGGTGCGCGCAAGGCCAAGGTTAACGCGGTCGGCCTCATCGGGCTCGTTGAAAACATGCCGAGCGGAACCGCCGTGCGGCCCGGCGACGTGATCGGCTCCATGTCGGGCCAGTCGATCGAGGTCCTGAACACGGACGCGGAAGGCCGGCTGGTTCTGGCCGATGTGCTCTGGTATGCCCAGGAGAAGTTCAAGCCGAAATGGATTATCAATCTGGCGACGCTAACCGGGGCGATCCTGGTGGCGCTCGGCAAGGAGTATGCGGGGCTGTTCTCCAACAATGACGAGTTGAGCGAAAATCTCACAAAGGCGGGCGAGGCGGCCGGGGAGAAGGTCTGGCGTCTGCCTCTCGGGCCCAAATATGACGAGATGATCAAATCCGATGTCGCCGACATGAAAAATATCGGCGGGCG
>CBFDVE010000314.1:0-3573 GCA_965613205.1 uncultured Rhodospirillaceae bacterium | reverse complement strand
GGACGGTGCCAACACATCGGGGAAGTTGACGTTCATCATCACGTTGGCCGGAAAAGACAGCCCGACCAGTCCGGCCAGAACCTTCTCGATCCAGTGTTCCGCCGTGGCCCATTTGGTCGCCTTCTGATCGCCGGTAACCTGGCTTAAGGCGATGGCCGGAAAGCCCAGCAGGGTTCCCTCCAGGGCGGCAGCCACGGTGCCGGAATAAATCACATCTTCGCCCAGATTACCGCCCCGGTTAACACCGGAAATAATCAGGTCCGGGGGGGTCTCCTTCATCGCCTGGTTGATACCCAGCAACACACTGTCGGTCGGCGTGCCATTGACGGCAACCCGCCGGGTCGAAACCTTGCGAAGTCGTAACGGACGGCGCAGGGTCAGGGAATGGCTGGCCGCACTCTGTTCGGTTTCCGGAGCCACCACCCAGACTTCCCGGACCAGTTTGCCGATCACCCGTTCCAGCATTTTCAGGCCCGGCGCATGGATCCCGTCGTCGTTGGACAGCAGCACCCTGGCCCGAGATAAATCAGAGACCCGTTCATGCATTATTTTCAATAACCTCCATGCCGCCCATATAGGGTCGCAGGACTCGCGGGATGACAATCGAGCCATCCACCTGTTGGCAGTTTTCCAGAATGGCGACAAGCGCCCGGCCGACAGCCAGGCCCGACCCGTTCAGGGTGTGGACGAACCGGGTCGCCTTTTCGCCTTGGGCGCGGCAGCGGGACTTCATGCGCCGGGCCTGAAAGTCGCCGCAACTGGAACAGCTTGAAATTTCCCGGTAACGGCCCTGCCCCGGCAACCAGACTTCCAGATCATAGGTGCGCAAGGCCCCGAACCCCATGTCGCCGACGCACAGCTTGATCACCCGGTAGGGAATTTCCAGCCGTTTGAGAACTTCCTCGGCACATCCGGTCATGCGATCAAGCTCGGCGTCGGACTGCTCCGGTGCGGTGATCGAGACCATTTCGACTTTGCTGAACTGGTGCTGGCGGATCATGCCACGGGTGTCCTTGCCGGCCGATCCGGCTTCCGAGCGGAAACACCAGGTCATCGCCGTATAGCGCCGGGGCAGCGACCCTGTATCGAGGATTTCCCCGGCGACCATATTCGTTAGCGGCACCTCGGCGGTCGGGATCATCCAGTAGCCGTCATCGGTCTTGAACAGATCATCGCCGAATTTGGGCAACTGGCCGGTACCATAGAGTGCGGTTTCGCGGACCAGGGCCGGCGGATTTATTTCCATCAGGCCGTGTTCATTGGTGTGCAAATCCAGCATGAACGAGGCCAGCGCCCGTTCCATGTGGGCCAACGCGCCGCTGAGGATAACAAACCGAGAGCCGGACATTTTCGCCGCCGTCTCGAAATCCATCAGGCCGAGGGCCTCGCCCAACTCGAAATGTTCCTTGGGGGCAAAATCGAAATCCGGCGGTGCGCCCCAGGTGCGCATTTCCTCGTTGTCGTTCTCGTCAACGCCGTCGGGCACATCATCGGCGGGCAAGTTGGGGATCGACATCAGTGCCGTGGTCAATTTTTCGCTGGCCGCGCGGGCCTGCTCTTCGGCGCTGGCCTGGTCGTCTTTGGATTTAGACACCTGCGCCATGATCGCCGAGGCATCTTCGCCTTTGGCCTTGGCCTGACCAATTTCCCTGGACAGCCTGTTGCGTTCGGCCTGAATTTCCTGGGCCCGAGTTGCCGCCGCCCGGCGTGACTTGTCCAACTCGATCAGATCGGCCGACAGGGGCGCAAGTTTGCGGCGCGCCAACCCGGCGTCGAAGGCCTCGGGGTTATCGCGGATCCATTTTATATCGAACATGGTCGGGGTCTCGTTGGTTGGAATCTCAGATCTTTTCGGTGTCGTCTTCGTCGTCGTTTTCCTGTTGTTCCTTTGCACGACCGCGTTCGACCAAAGCCACCGACAGGATGGAAATTTCATAGAGCAGGATAGTCGGTATGGCCAGTCCGACCTGGGAAATAACGTCCGGTGGCGTCAGCACTGCGGCGGCAAGGAAAGCCAGCACAATCGCATACCGGCGCTTGCTCCGCATTCCCTTGGCCGTGACCATGCCGACCCGGCCAAGCAGGGTCATCAGCACCGGCAATTCGAAACACAGGCCGAAGGCAAAAATCAGCCGCATGACCAGGGACAGATATTCATCAACTTTGGCTTCAAGCTGGATCGGTAAGGCACCCGCCCCGCCGACCGATTCGAAGCTGAGAAAGAACTTCCAGGCCAGAGGGAAGATATAGTAGTAGACCAGCGATCCGCCCATGAAGAACAGGATCGGCGTTGCCACCAGAAACGGCAACATGGTGCGTTTTTCATTTTTGTACAGGCCCGGCGCGACAAACAACCAGAACTGCATGGCGATAAACGGGAACGCCAGGAACAGGGCGGCGAAAAAGGCGACCTTGACATAGGTGAAAAAGGCTTCCTGCAGGGCGGTGAAGATGAGCCGCCGGTTGCCGCCCATGTCGGCCAGCACGTCGGCCAGGGGCTGAACCAGAAAATCATAGATGTCGGGGGCGAAATAATAGGAGATGAAAAACAGCACCAGAACCGATGCCAGGGAATACCCCAGCCGGGTCCGAAGCTCGATCAAATGCTCGATCAGCGGCGCCTTGGCCTCATCCATTCCTTGTTGTTCAGCCACGCAGCCTATGCTTCCTTTTTGTCTTCAGGCGCATCATCGCCGGGTGTTTCGCTCGCAGCGTCCTGCCCCGGCGGTAGCGTCACGTCGCGCACCACCACGTCTTCGGCATCGGTCGCCGGCTCAGACTCCGGGGTCGATGACTCCGTCGCCATTTTGCCGATATCGTTTTGAATTTCGGTCATGTCCAGGTCTTTGGCGATCTCGCCATCGGGATCCATGGCGTCTTCGATGGTTTTGGCCAAATCCCCATCGGCCATACTGCCAATACTGTTTTTTATATCTTCCAGATCGGCTTCACGGACCACATCATCCAGCCCGTCCTGAAAATCCCGCGCCATCGAGCGGGCCTTGCGCACCACCCCCATAACGGTTCGCAACACGCGTGGCAGTTCCTTTGGGCCAACGACAATGACGGCCAAAATTGCGACGATAAACAGTTCCTGCCAGCCGATGTCGAACATGGCGATGTACGATCCTGGAATGAAAAAAGAGACAAATTACGCAAAGGCCAGCGGAACCGACCCAACCACAAAGCCTAGCTGTTTACAGCTTTGTCTTCCTTGGGATCGGCCTGACCGACAGGGCCCGACTGTTCGGTCTTTAAGACCTTGGGAGCCTCTTCCGAAGTTGCTTCCCCCGCCGGGCTTTCTTCTTCCTTCATGCCTTTCTTGAACGATTTCAGGCCTTTGCCGAAATCACCCATCAGGGCCGAAATTTTGCCTTTACCGCCAAACAGGACGAGAACGACCACCAAAACGATTAGCCAATGCCAAATGCTGAATGCACCCATAGTCTTTTAACTCTCTTGTGTCTTCTAAGATCAAGTCGGCGAATAATGGCAGAAAGCCCGAATAAGGGCAACCACTACCAAAACACTGCCAGTACCCACTATCATAAAAGGATGGCACGTTGGACGGCT
>CBFDVE010000313.1:0-3580 GCA_965613205.1 uncultured Rhodospirillaceae bacterium | reverse complement strand
AGAAAGTGAAGATAAATCCGACGCGGCAGATAAACCTGAAGCGGACACATCGAGTGAATCCGTTACCGCCTGATCAGGCAGGGCCGATAGGATCGCCGGCTTGGGCGTCACCGCCTTGGGTAATGGTGACAAATATCCCCATATCCGTGTGTCCGAAACCTCGTTGCAAAGCCTTGACCAGGTTCTCGTCCCGCGCCCCGTTTTCCGGGTTGACGTTAATCGCCCCGCATCGGCCGATTCGCTCGACAACGGCAAGGCGTGCCTGACCAATTGCCAGATCTTCACCGACCCAGTCGAATTCACTCCACGGATCCAGTCCGTCGATATAAATATTTGCGCGAAACCGCACCGGATCGATATCGTTGCCGACCGTGCGCTGCAAATCGCGAATTGAAGCCAGGTTGATGATCGACACCAGTTTCCTTTTTTGATCGGTAAAATTGATGCCGGATCCGGCATCGGCGATAGAAGGTTTGCCGGGCGTGTCGGTGCCCATATAGGCGGCGAAAAAGTCTTCGATCATGGCCCGCCCGACCGGGTCGCACAGTTTGCCACGGGCCACCTGTTTGCCATTTCTAAGCACCGTCAATTCGTTGCTGGCGTCGTCAAACAGGGTGCCCAGCGCCGCCAGTTTTTGATGGTTCAGCAGAGTGATAAAAGATCGCTTGTTTTGCCACTCCGGGGCCTGTCCGTCAAACCGGGTCGCGGCCAGGGCCAGGGCAAAACGGCGGTCACCGGTAACGCTACGTTCGGCTTCAAGGACCGTCGCCTGCATTGCCTCGGCACTCAGGCCTTTGACCGGGTAGCGGTAGATGTGACGGATTACAGCACTCATGGTTATTCACCAGGTTGCGGTGGTTCAAAATTACGCCATATTAGGTGTAATTGAACTTGCCACAAGGCGCTAGCATGGATTTCGAAAAGTACACAGAACGGTCTCGCGGGTTCATTCAAACCGCCCAGACCCTGGCAAACCGGTCCAGTCATCAGCAGTTGACACCGATCCATATTCTTAAATGTCTGCTCGATGATGCCGAAGGGCTGGCCGCCAACCTGATTGGGGCCGCCGGGGGCAACGCGAAAAAAGCCCTCGCCGGAGCCCAAGCCGAACTGGATAAATTGCCAACAGTTCAGGGCAGTAGTGCCGGTCAGGTGTACTTGTCCACGGAAACCGGGCAATTGCTGACGAGCGCAGAAGAAATTGCCGACAAGGCGGGCGACAGCTATGTCACCGCCGAACGTCTGTTGCTGGCCTTAAGTCTGGCTAAAGGATCGACGGCGGGCAAGGTGCTGGCCGACAGTGGGGTCAGTGCGCAAAAACTGAACCGGGCCATCGAAGATGTGCGCAAGGGCCGCACCGCCGATAGCGCCACCGCCGAAGACGGCTACGATGCGCTGAAAAAGTATGCCCGCGACCTGACCGCGGCGGCGGCCGAAGGCAAGATCGATCCGGTCATTGGCCGCGATGAAGAAATTCGCCGCACCATCCAGGTGCTGTCTCGCCGGACCAAGAACAATCCGGTGCTAATCGGCGAACCCGGCGTCGGCAAAACCGCTATTGTCGAAGGCCTGGCCCAACGCATTATCAATGGTGATGTGCCGGAAAACCTGAAAAACAAGAAACTGATGGTGCTCGATCTGGGTGCCCTTGTCGCCGGGGCCAAGTTTCGCGGCGAATTTGAAGAACGCCTGAAAGCGGTCCTCAACGAAGTGATGGCGGCGGCGGGTGAGGTTGTCTTGTTCATCGACGAAATGCACACCCTGGTCGGGGCCGGGGCGTCGGAAGGTTCGATGGATGCTTCCAACCTGATCAAACCGGCTTTGGCCCGGGGTGAATTACACTGTGTCGGCGCCACCACCTTGAACGAATACCGCAAATACGTGGAAAAAGACGCCGCCCTGGCGCGTCGGTTCCAGCCCGTTTTTGTTGCCGAGCCGACCGTCGAAGACACCATTTCCATGCTGCGCGGGATCAAGGAAAAGTATGAACTTCATCATGGCGTTCGCATTGCAGATGCGGCCCTGGTGTCGGCGGCGACCCTGTCCAACCGCTACATTTCAGATCGCTTCCTGCCCGACAAGGCAATCGACCTGGTCGATGAAGCGGCTTCGCGCCTGCGCATGGAAGTGGATTCCAAGCCGGAAGAAATAGACGAGCTGGATCGCCGCATTATCCAATTGAAAATCGAGCGGGAAGCCTTGAAAAAGGAGGCCGATGACGCCTCGAAAGAACGTTTGTCCAGGCTGGAGAGCGAACTGGCCGATCTGGAAGAACGCTCGAACGCCCTGACCGCCGTCTGGACCTTGGAAAAAGACGCCATGGCCGGGGCGACCAAATTGAAAGAACAGCTTGAACAGGCCCGCCTGGCCTACGACCGGGCCTTGCGGCAGGGCCAGCACACCAAGGCGGGTGAGTTACAATACGACCTGATCCCCAGGTTGGAACGGCAGATTTCCGACGTGGAACATTCGGAAAACCACCGCTTGCTGGAAGAAGCGGTGAGCAGTGAACATGTCGCCGGAATCGTTTCCCGCTGGACCGGTATTCCGGTCGACAAGATGATGCAGGGCGAACGGGAAAAACTGCTGGCCATGGAGCAAAGCCTGCGCCAAAGGGTGATCGGCCAGGAACAGGCCTTGGCCGCCGTCGCCAATGCGGTGCGCCGGTCCCGCGCCGGCCTGCAAGACAGCTCCCGGCCCATGGGCTCGTTCCTGTTTCTGGGCCCCACCGGGGTCGGCAAGACCGAATTGACCAAGGCGCTGGCCAATTTTCTGTTTGACGATGAAGCCGCCCTGTTGCGCATTGATATGTCCGAATACATGGAAAAACATGCCGTCGCCCGGCTGATCGGCGCACCGCCGGGATACGTCGGTTACGACGAAGGCGGGGCGTTGACCGAAGCCGTCCGGCGCAGGCCTTTTCAGGTGATCCTGTTCGACGAGGTCGAAAAGGCCCATCCCGATGTCTTTAATATTCTGCTGCAAGTGCTCGACGATGGCCGCCTGACCGATGGCCAGGGTCGTACCGTCGATTTCACCAACACGATGATTATCTTAACCTCCAATCTGGGTGGCGACGTGCTGGCGAACCAGCAAGAAGGCCACGATTCCGATGAGGTGCGAACCCAGGTCATGGAAATCGTCCGCTCCGCCTTCCGCCCGGAATTCCTCAACCGGCTGGATGAAGTGATCCTGTTCCACCGCCTGTTCCGCAGCCACATGGATGGCATTGTCGAAATCCAGCTCAAAGCCCTGCGCGCACTGCTCGATGATCGGAGCATTACCCTCGATCTGGACGGTACCGCCCAGGCCTGGCTGGCCGAAGCCGGGTATGACCCGGTCTATGGTGCCAGACCCTTAAAGCGGGTCATCCAGCGATCCCTGCAAGACAGGCTGGCCACCCTGATCCTGGAAGGCCGCATCAAAGACGGCGACACCGTCGCCATTTCATCCGGCGAAGACGGCCTGACCATTAATGGGGTCAAAGCGGAAGCGGCATAAATCTTGACCATATATAACAAAAAAGTTATACTATGACATGGATTGTAAACACGTTGGATCGGCGGGTCGATTGATGAAA
>CBFDVE010000312.1:0-3591 GCA_965613205.1 uncultured Rhodospirillaceae bacterium | reverse complement strand
TGCAGGCTGTGCATCAAAAAATGCCGAATACACTTGAAAACCGGGTCAAGTCAATGATGTCCTCAAAAGAAAGCACGACGATGGGAGATGGCGTGACCCTTTATTTTGATGACTATCCAGAGGATACGCGTGCGGTCGCCTTTTTTGAGTCTTTTATTAAAACATTGCGGTTTAAGCTAAATGCCGCCAGTGCAAACTATAAACTCAACCTGATGTTGCCCATGCATGCCATAGGCAAAGGGATCTATACCTTTGAAAACTTAGAAAAATTCATGCGCGATGCAGAGACAAGCGCGGACGACGATATTGATCTTTTTCTGGTCATCCTTGAAAAACCGACCTCGGATACGAAAAAAGCCTTACGGCTTAGTTTTGAACAGGATCAGTCCTTCAAAGGCAATCAGCGCAAAAGTATGCTGCGCAAAATTATCCCCGTGATCAGCCCGGTGGGACATGCGCCTGAAAACCCTGAATCTTTTGAACATGATCTCATTTATTTTGAAGATAACTTTGGAGGGGTAGGTTTTTGGCCGCTTCCTTTGACAACAGACAAAAATGCGGAAAAAGTCACAGAGATTGTTGACCGTGTTTTTAACAAAACAAAGGATTTAGATCTACTGCATCGCATGATGCCAGAGGATACGTTCTCCCTCTGTAAATGGATTTGCCCAAACCGCTGGCGCGGGGGTCTTACGGGGCCAGCATGTGCGGCCCGGTTATGGTGAATTTCAGCGGCCGGCCGGCCAGCGCGCGGGCGCGGGCGGCACCGTCGGCCAGGACCCCTTCAACATAACCGGGATCATCCATAAGGCGGCGCATGTGGTCTTGAATAGGGGTCAGTCTGGCCACCGCCAGGTCGGCCAATTGCTGTTTGAAGGTGGAAAACTGCTGACCACCAAACCGGGCGCAGACATCGGCCACCTCCATATCGGAAAGGGCGGCGTAAATGCCCATTAAATTGGCCGCTTCCGGGCGACCGTCGAAACCCCTGGGGCTGTCCGGCAGGGCGTCCGGGTCGGTCTTGGCCTTGCGGATTTTTTTGGCGATGGTGTCGGCATCGTCGGTCATGGTGATGCGCGACAGGTCGGACGGGTCCGACTTGCTCATCTTCCTGGTCCCGTCGCGCAACGACATGACCCGTGTCGCGGCACCGAAAATCAGCGGCTCGACAATGGGGAACATGTCGACATTGAAATCGTTGTTGAATTTCTGGGCGATGTCGCGGGTCAGCTCCAGATGCTGTTTCTGGTCCTCGCCGACGGGCACATGGGTGGCCTTGTAGAGTAGAATATCGGCGGCCATCAAATTGGGATAGGCGAACAGGCCGATAGACGCGTTCTCGCGGTTCTTGCCGGCCTTTTCCTTGAACTGGGTCATCCGGTTGAGCCAGCCCATGCGGGCCACGCAATTGAAGATCCAGGCCAGTTCCGCGTGGCCGGGCACCTGGCTCTGGTTGAACAGGATATGGTTTTCAGGGTCGATACCCGCCGCCAGCAGGGCGCACGCCACTTCGCGCGTGCTGGCGCGTAAGCTCGCCGGGTCCTGCCAGGTGGTGATGGCGTGCATGTCGACGACGCAAAACAGGCAGTCGTAATCATCTTGTAAGCGCACCCAGTTGCGGATGGCGCCCAGATAATTACCCAGATGAAGGTCGCCGGTCGGCTGCACGCCGGAAAAAATTCTGCTCATGGTTTTATCCACTGGTTTAAGAACGGCGGATTTATGGGGCTTTGGCGGGCGCGGGTCAAGTCGCCGGTTCAGCTTTTGAGCATACTCTTAATCTCGCCCAGCCGCGCCGCGCCGCTGATCTGGGCCAATAGGGCGAAGACAATCAGCCCGCAGACCACCAATATGGCCAGCGCCCCGGCCCGTTCGACCTCGCCCCCGGCCAGGGACCCGGCCAGATACACGACCCCGAAATAAAGCGCTGCGGCCATGCCTATACTGGCCACAATCGTTCGCGGCAAGCGACCGAGCAGGCGGGAATCAACCGTGAAATGGCCCCGTTTCCACAAAATCACCGCCATAATCCCGGCATTGAGCCAGCTTGAAACCACCGTCGCCATGGCGATGCCGACATGCAGGAACGGCCCCATCAGGATCAAATTCAGGACCACATTGACGATCAGCGCCAGCACCGAGATTTTAACCGGCGTCGCCGTGTCGCCCCTGGCGAAAAAGCCCGGAGCCAGGACCTTGACCAATACATAAGCGGGCAGGCCGAGGGCGTAGACGGAAAGGGCCGCCGCCGTCGCCAGGCTCTGTTCGGTACCGAAATGACCTCGCTCGAACAGGACCGTAATAATGGGCCCGGCCAGCACCGCCAGGGCGATGGCGGCGGGCACGGTCATCAACAGGGTGAATTCGACCGCCCGGTTCTGACTGTCGGCCGCCGCCGCCGGGTCATCGGCGGATATTTGCCGCGACAACAGGGGCAGCAGGGCCGTGCCCACGGCCACGCCGACCACACCTAAGGGCAATTGATTCACTCTATCGGCGAAAAACAGGTAGGAAATGGACCCTTCCGGCAAAAACGAGGCGATTATGGTGTCGATCAGCAGATTGATCTGATAAATCCCCGCCCCCAGGGCCACGGGCAGGGCGCGCACCAACAACAGGCGCACATCATCGCTCAGCCGGGGCCGGGTCAGGCGCAATGCCATGCCGGTTTTGCGGCAATGAACCATCAGCCAGGCCATTTGCACGATGCCCGCCCCGAACACCCCCCAGGCCAGGGCGTGGGCCGGGGTCACCGTAAACCGGGACAACCCCAGCACGGCCCCGATCAGGCAAATGTTAAGCAATATGGGTGTCGCTGCGGCGGCGGCGAAACGACCGAGGGAATTGAGCACCCCGGCCATCAGCGAGACCAGTGAAATGAACAACAAATAAGGGAAGGTGACGCGGGTCAGGTCGATGGCCAGGGCAAATTTTTCCGGATTGTCCATAAATCCGGGGGCCAGCACCCGCATGGCCCAGGGCATGGCCACTTCCATCAGCACGACGAACACCAATAGTACCCACAACAGGGCCGCCAAAGCCTGGTCGGCGAACCGGCGCGCGGCGTCTTCCCCCTGGGTTTCCAGTATGCCCGCAAAAATCGGCACGAACGCCATATTGAACGCCCCTTCGGCGAACAGGCGGCGGAACAGGTTGGGGAATTTGAAGGCGACAAAAAACACATCGGCCAGCATCCCCGCCCCCAGCGCCGAGGCGATCAGGATATCGCGGGCAAACCCGAACAGGCGGCTGACCATGGTCAGCGAGCCGACGGTGGCGATGGAGCGCATTAAGGCCATGAGGACTGTCTAGCCGTTAATTGGGGCGCTGAAAAGGCGGGATACTAATCCTGTCAGATCGAACTGGTCGCTTTTCATTTAAGGTAGGTGCCCCTGCGGGCGCGCTCTTCGCGCTTGCGGGCCTCTGGAAGTCAGACCGTAAGGCCATACAGGAGCCAGTCCTGTTGGATCGAGCTGGCCCACTTAAGGTAAGTGCCCCTGCGGGCGCGCTCGTCGCGCTTGCGGGCCTCTGGAAGCCAGGTCGTAAGGCCGGACAGGAGTCAGTTCTGTTAGATTGAGCTGGTTGCTTTTC
>CBFDVE010000311.1:0-3615 GCA_965613205.1 uncultured Rhodospirillaceae bacterium | reverse complement strand
ACAGTGTGTGGCGCCGCTCGATGACATACGCCGCAACCATATGAACTACCTGACCCATCAGCGCGACGAAACTTTGCGGCAAGGAATTCGTGGTAAAAAATACAGTCTGCGAGGGTGTATCGAATGTCACGCCAGCACCGATCCGAACGTCAAGAACGGCACCGTCCGCACCGTGCAGCCGTTCTGTGCCGAATGCCACGAATATGCCGCCGTGACCATGGATTGTTTCGCCTGTCACAACCCGGAACTACCATTGCCGCAAAGCTCTCGAAACGAAAAGCCTGACCTGGAACAAATAATCTTGTCGCATCTGAGCCTGACCGAGAAGCCCAGGAATAAGGAAAGCCGACAATGAGCGGGACAACTCAATTCACCCCCACACGGCGGGCCTTGCTAACCGGTGCCGGGGCGCTGGCCGGGGTTACCCTTGCCGCCGGTGTAACGCTGATTTCGACCGGTGCGACCGGTGCGACCGGTGCGACCGGTGCGACCGGTGCGGCGAAAGCCGTTACGGGTCCTGCCACGTCGAAAAACCGCTGGGGCCTGTTGATCGATTCCAACAAGTGCGATGCCGGTTGCGAGGAATGCGTCATCGCCTGCCGCACGGAACAGGGCTGGCAGGGCCACGGCCGCCCCGAAACCGACCCGCAGTGGATCAGAAAAGTTAACTTGAAAGACAAACAGACCGGGGCCACTCATTCTTTGCCGGTGATGTGTCAGCACTGTGAAAATCCGCCCTGCGTCGATGTCTGTCCGACCGGGGCGTCCATGCAACGGGCCGACGGTATCGTGCTGGTCGACAAGCACATTTGTATCGGGTGTCGCTATTGCATGATGGCGTGTCCGTATAAGGCGCGCTCTTTCGTCCACGAAGATGTCACTGGCCAGAAACAGTATATGCCCAGGGGCAAGGGCACGGTCGAATCCTGTACGCTGTGTGTCCACCGGGTCGATGTCGGCGGCATCCCCGCCTGTGTCGAAGCCTGTACCGAAAAGGCCCGGCACAACGCCATGATGTTTGGCGATCTGAACGATCCGGATAGCGATATATCCAAAGAACTGTCGAAACGGGTGACCACCCGCCTGCGCGCCGATCTGGGCCTGGCCCCCGGCGTTCTCTATCAGGGGCTGTGAAGAACACCATGAAACAAATTATCTTCAGCCAGATCGAGGGCAAATCAACCGCTTACATTTCCTGGCTCGGCTGGCTCGCCGCCTTCGCCGCCGCCGGACTTGGCGCCATGTGGTACATGGAACACAACGGCCACTGGGTCACCGGCATGACCAATCAGATCGTCTGGGGACTGCCCCATGTGTTCGCCGTGTTCCTGATCGTGGCGGCATCGGGTGCCTTGAACGTGGCGTCTATTTCATCGGTGTTCGGACGCCCGCTCTACAAGCCCCTGGCCCGCCTGTCGGCCTTGCTGGCCCTGGCCTTGCTGGCCGGTGGCCTGATGGTTCTGGTACTCGATCTGGGTCGTCCCGACCGCTTGATCATAGCCATGACCGAATACAATTTCAAATCCATCTTCGCCTGGAACATCTATCTGTATTCCGGCTTTTTCGGTGTCGTCGGCGTCTATCTGTGGATGATGATGGAACAGCGCATGAACCGCTACACCCGGCTCGCCGGGCTGGCCGCCTTCATCTGGCGACTGGCCCTGACCACCGGTACCGGCTCGATCTTCGGCTTCCTGGTCGCCCGCCAGGCCTATGACGCGGCGATCATGGCTCCGATGTTCATCATCATGTCGTTTTCGTTTGGCCTGGCCGCCTTCATTCTGGTGCTGATGGTGATCAGCAACGGCACCGGCAGGCCCTTGGGCGATGCGGTCATGGGCAAGCTCAGAAACCTGCTCGGGGTTTTTGTCGCCGGGGTGCTGTATTTCGTCACCGTGCAACACCTGGGCGCCTTGTACGCGCCGGAACACGCCGGGATCGAAGACTTCATCCTGCTCAGCGGCGGCATCTATACGGCCCTGTTCTGGATCGGTCAAATTCTGGTCGGCGGTCTGCTGCCCCTGGCCCTGCTGTACCATCCGGTGACCGCCAGGGACCGTTCCATGACCGCCCTGGCCGCCGCCATGATTTTGGTCGGCGGATTCATCCAGGTCTATGTCATCATCATCGGTGGCCAGGCCTTCCCCCTGCTCATCTTCCCCGGCTACGAAGTAACCAGTTCGTTCTTCGATGGCCAGGTCAACGCCTACACCCCCAGCCTGGCCGAAATCGTGCTCGGACTGGGCGGCGTCGCGGTCACCCTGCTGATCGTTTCCGTGGCGGTCAAAGTGCTGCCGTTCCTGGCGACATCGCTGGCCGACGAAGACATTGATCCTGATTACGTGGCTCCGCCTGAACCGGAAGAAGCGCAGGAAGAACCGGAAACGGCCTGAATGACCCAGGAACATCCGTTCGCCAAGTACGTTCGTATTATCGGCAAAGGCCCCAATTTATCCCGCCCCCTGACGGTAGAGGAAATGTACGACGCCGCCTCGATCATCCTGAGAGGCGAGATAGAGCCCCTGCAACTGGGCGCGTTCCTGTGCATCCTGCGTATGCGCACGGAGGTGCCGGAAGAAGGCGAAGGGTTCGTGCGCGCCGTGCGTGACACCCTCGACCTGCCCGCCGACATTCCGCCTGTCGATCTGGACTGGGCATCCTATTCGGGCAAGAAGCGCCAGTTACCCTGGTACTTGCTGGCCGCCCTGTTGCTGGCCGACAACGGCATCCGTATTTTCATGCAGGGCACGCAAGGCCACACCCCGGACCGGGTCTATTCGCGCACCGTACTGGAATTTCTCGGCGTGCCCATCGCCGGATCATTCGCCCAGGCCGCCGATCATATCCGGGCGAGCAATTTTACCTACCTGCCCCTGGCCATCCTGTCACCGCCCTTGCAGGACATTATCGATCTAAAACCGGTGCTCGGGTTGCGCACGCCGGTCAATACCTTTGGCCGCATGGTCAATCCTTTCAGTGCCCCGTATGAATTGCAAACCGTGTTCCATCCCAATTACCGGGACGTTCACCGGGACACCGCCAGGCTGCTCGGCCAGGCCCATATGGCCGTGTTCAAGGGCGAAGGCGGCGAGGCCGAACGGCGACCGCAAAAACCGCTGTTGGTGCAATACCTGCACGACGGCCAACTGAGCGAACAGGAATGGCCGGCCCTGCTGCCGGAAGAAACCGTTAAAGTCGATCAAGACATGGACCTGAGACATTTAAAAGCCGTCTGGGAGGGCAACGAAGACCATCCTTACGGTATCGCCGCCCTGAGCGGCACCATGGCCATTGCCCTGCACCTGATGGGCCGGGCCGATACCCCGGCAGAGGCCATGGAACAGGCGCGCACCATGTGGGACAGGCGCAACCGGGAAAGGTTCGGAGCCTAGGTTCATGGCCCATGTGCTTATTTCAGCGGCCCGTAAATCATCGGGAAAGACGACCCTTTCCATCGGCCTGGCGGCGGCGTTGTCGCGCCGGGGCAAGACCGTCCAGACCTTCAAAAAAGGGCCGGACTATATCGATCCCATGTGGCTGTCACGGGGCACGGGCCGTGCGTGCTTCAATCTGGATTTCTATACCATGAGCGAGGCCGAAATATGCGCCACCTTT
>CBFDVE010000310.1:0-3655 GCA_965613205.1 uncultured Rhodospirillaceae bacterium | reverse complement strand
TGCGATGCGCTCCTCGTCACGAAACAAAATAACAGGGTCAGAATGGTTCATAATAACTCGGAAATGCTCTAGACAGTAAGTCATGGTCAGCCGCTTGCAGGACCGTCTCGGCACTGTCGTCGGGGGTGAAGGTATGCAGGCCGAAGGTGACCGGAACGCTCAGGCCCTGGGCCAGGTTGATCGCCTTGTCGGCGGCGCTTTCATCATCGGAAACCGTCAAAATGACACCCAGATCACTGCCGCCCAGGCTGCCGACCACATCGCTGTCACGAACGCTGGCAACCAGGGTTTCGGCGACCGCTACCAGGGCCTCTTCGGCCACCTGCCGGCCCTGCTTCAGGCGCAGGTCTTCCATGCCGGAAACATGAAAACACAGGAATGAATTGGTCACCCCGGCCCGCGCCGCCAGGGCCAGAGTGCGCGACAGTTCGCGGTGCAGGCCCCGGCGATTGGTCAGCGGCAGCACCGGATGGCGGTCGGCCAGTTCTTCCAGATACAGAATGTGCGACCGGGCGTGTTCCAGGTCGGTCCGGGTCTTGTCCAGTTCGGCCATGATGGTGTTCAGGGTCTGCTGTACCTTCGGTGTCGCCTCGGCCATGGGAATACCCATAACCTCGGTCACGTCCGATACCTCGTGGCTTTCGGACGGTTCAGGCTTATTCTCTTTTTCTTCGTTCCGGCGCTTTCGTTGCTGCCCGTGCTTGTCCGCAGGCAGGACCGCCCCAATCGCCGCCGGTTGGGAAATATCGGCCATGATAACACCTGTCAAAAAACCTTGCCCATGAAGGCTAGAACATCGCAACACCGCTTGCAAGGCACCCCGTTGGGCTTATAATGCGCCGCTTTTCAAATCCCCAAATACAGGAAAGCAAATTAATGAGTGATCTAATTCCCATCGTCGGCATCATCATGGGGTCGCAATCGGACTGGCCGGTCATGCGCAACGCGGCTGAACGCCTGGACGCACTCGGTATCGGCAACGAATGCCGGATTATTTCCGCCCATCGCACCCCGGACCGCCTGGTCGATTATTGTGCCAGCGCCAAAGAACGTGGCATTCGGGTGATCATCGCCGGGGCCGGTATGGCCGCCGCCCTGCCCGGATCGGCTGCCGCAATCTGCCCCCTGCCGGTGTTGGGTGTGCCCATGGAAGGCAAGATGATGGGCGGCCTGGACGCCATGCTGGCGATGACCCAGATGCCGCCCGGCGTGCCCGTCGGTACTCTCGGCCTGGGCAAGGCCGGGGCCATTAACGCGGCCCTGCTGGCGGCGTCCATTCTGGCGCTTGGTGACGACAAAATAGCCCAGGCCTACGACGACTTCCGCACCGCCCAGACCGCCGGTGTGCCGGAACTGCCGACGGATTGATCTCAGTACTGCTGCCGTGCCCTGACCGCCGTGGCAAAACGCCGGGCGATGCTGGCCGGAGTGGGAATTTCGGCTAACCGTTTGATCAGCTTCGCTTTCAGGGGCGGAATTTTCAGCACGTCGGCGATGCGCCGGTCCAGGAAATCCCATGTTTGCGGGAAGTCACCGGCCTCGTCGCCCTCGTCGGACAACCAGTACAGCGTGGTCGAGGCCAGCACCGGGGCGAGCAGGGCGCGCTTGGTGTAGAAATTGAAATCGGTACTTTCATCCCCGGCGGCGTACCAGATTTCGCTGACCGTTTGATAACCGTTGGACAGCACCAGGGATGCATTCTGGGGCCAGGCCAGGAAACCGAGCAGGCGGCGCACCGCTTCCCGGTGCGGGGCCAGCGCTTCCAGCCGCACACGAACACCGCTGGCGATGCGGTCGCGCACCCGCAGGGCGGCTAAATCCCGCTTGGCCATTTCGGCCACCATGCGGCGGTCGGCCCAGTTGGAAAAATGCCCGGCCAGATCGGCCATGCCGCCGGGAAACGCCCGTTCACCGGCCATACCGCCGATGCCGGGCAGATCGCCCAAATCGTCGACCCCGGCTTGCAGGGCCGCCCTGGTCCAGCCTTCGAACACCACATGGGGCAAGGTGGCGAGCAGGATCAAGTCGCGGGTTTCCATATTTAAGGCGGTCATGTCATTCCTCGTTCGGCTCGGCAGTTGGTTCATCATCCTCGGCAAAGGATTTTCGCAATTCCTCATTATAGCCAAATGTCGACAGGTCCGTCATCCGTTGCGGATAAAGAATGCCATCCAGATGATCACATTCGTGCTGCACGACGCGGGCGTGGAAGCCGCTGGCACGGCGCTCAAACCCGTTTCCATCCAGGTCCAGGCCGCGATAAATGATGTCGCTGAAACGCTCGACCCGGCCCATCATATCGGGCACCGACAGGCAGCTTTCGTTGGCCGTGTTGGTGTCCTCGCCAACCTGCTCAATCTGTGGATTGATCAGCATGGTCATGGCGACACCGTCATCTTCTTCCTCCAGCCCGGCATCTTTATAGCGCTCAGCGCTCGCGCGGGCCGCCGGAACATGGAAAATCACCAGCCGCAGAGGCACATGAACCTGCGGTGCGGCCAGGCCGACGCCGTCGATATCGGCCAGGGTATCGAGCATATCGGCAACCAGTCCGGCGATTTCCGGGCTTGTCGGGTCGCTGATCGGGTCGGCAATCCGGCGCAGCACCGGATGACCCATGCGGGCTATTTTCAGAATCGCCATAACCCTGTTTTATCCTTTCTTCTATTGGGCTTCCCACGGGCCGGGGGATATGTTAGAAGGCCCTCCGTCTGAACGGAAGAAACTTAATTCGTTCGCCTTTGAATAACAGAATTGAGAGTATTATCCAGTGCTGGTCACCGTCCGCGACAACAATGTCGATCAGGCCCTCAAGGCCCTCAAGAAAAAACTGCAACGGGAAGGCGTGTTCCGCGAAATGAAGCTGCGCCGCGCCTTTGAAAAACCTTCCGAGCGTAAAGCCCGGGAAAAAGCCGAGGCCATCAGCCGCGGCCGCAAGCTGGAACGCAAGCGCCTGGAACGGGAAGGCTTTTAGGCTTCAATCATAATTTGCTTAATGTTCGTGATTGAACGATGGGTCGAACTTTATCGGTTAAGCGACACCCTGATCTGCTCGCAAAACCTGTCCCGTGAAGGGGCCTCCTTGTAAAGGAAGGCCGCTTGTAAATTTGCGTGACTCGTTCCTTCTACAGTCTGCAATACAGGTTGGAATTGTCCCGGTTTGTTCGGGTCGTCTTCAAACCGGTACGTCATAAAAATGATATTGACGGTTTCGTTATGTACATCGGGCGATCGCATGAAATCGGCCCGCTGGATTATATATTGATATACCTGCTCTTGAATGACGGCGATGATCTTGCTTTTCCAATGGTGATGGAAGTATCCCTTGCGAATGAGCTGGGTGATGAACCGCTTGTAGACATTATCCCAATTGAACCCATATGTAGGGCGTCGCTCCATATCCATACCCGCTCTCAGGGCCTCATACGCTGGCATTACCGAACCGGTAATGTCTATGGATTGTAATTCCACTGATAGAAAATTCTTGATGCCACCGTCAGCATCAACGTCAGCGAGGACGAAATCAACATTGCCAAAATCTTTCATCTTAACTTCAGATGCAATTTTTAAGTTACTTGGCGGCTTCCCTTGCCAGCAATGGGCCATCACATCTTTTAGAAAATCAGCGGCATAAAAACGTTTAGGACAAACACTA
>CBFDVE010000309.1:0-3658 GCA_965613205.1 uncultured Rhodospirillaceae bacterium | reverse complement strand
GATTCAAACTTCAGCCGTGCGAAAACGCCCCGGCCGGAGATCGAGGCAATGGCTTCCTTGCAGCCCCCGATTCCGGTTTCATTGAGGGACATGATTTCAAATTTCCAGCCCCGGGTTTCTGAAAAACGCTGGTACATGCGGAACAGATCGGCGGCGAACAATGCCGCCTCCTCACCGCCGGTACCGGCGCGCACTTCCAGAATGGCGTTTTTTTCGTCCGCCGCATCTTTCGGCAACAGCAGAAACCGGACGTCTTTTTGCAGCGCCGGTATTTTCTCCTTTAGTTCGAGAAATTCGGCTTGCGCCAGTTCACGCATGTCCGGATCGGTTTCAGGATCAGCCAGCATGACGGCCAGATCGGCGGCTTCGGCCTGGGCTTTTTTCAGTTCCCGCAGCTTTTCCACGACCGGGGTCAGATCGGAATATTCCTTCGACATGCGGACGAACTCGCCGGACCCGGCGGCTTTCGGATCGGACATCAAATTGCCCAGTTCGTCGAATCGGGCCAGCACTTTTTCCAGATTTTCGCTTAAACTCACTTATCGGGTTCCTTGTCATTATCCAGCCCGAACAGGCGTTCGAGGGCAATTTCCATAGATCGGTCATCGCCGGAATGGGTGGTTTCGCGCAGGGCTCCACTGGGCGCATGGAGCAGCCGCTTGACCAGTAATCGGGTGGCTTTTTCGGCATCGCCGCCGGCATCGGCCAGGGCTTGCTCTCTGATCCCTTCGACATGATTGCGCAGGCGGCTCAGGGCCGGAACGGCGGCGCGTTCGGTCTGGCCGCGCAGGAACGTTGCCACGTCCGCATCAACAATGGCCCAGGCGCTGCCCGATTCATTTTCCCGTTCGGCCCGGCCTTCCATAGCGACCCTTTCCAGATCGTCCATGTTATACAAAAAGGCATCGCCGATTTTTTCGACGCCCGGGTCGATATCGCCGGGAATGGCGACATCGATCAAGAACACCGGCTTGTGGCGGCGGGCCGATATGGCCGACCCGACCATGGTTCCATCGAGTACGTGCTTGCGCCGACCAAGCGAGGCCAGCACGATATCGGCGTCGATCAGGTGGCTGGCCAGATCATCGTACAAAGCCACATTGCAGCCCAGGCGGTCGGCGATTTCGGCGGCCCGCCGTTCGCTTGGGTGGGTCACGCTCAAACCGGCCAAACCGGTGCTTAGCATGTCGGCGGCGATCAGTTCACCCATTTCCCCATTGCCGATCAGCAGGGCCGAACAATGGGCCAGATCGCCATGCAGATCACCGGCGATCTGGGTCGCCGCCGCGGCAATGGAAACCGGGCGCTGGCCAATGGCGGTCTGGCTGCGGACTTTTTTCGCGGTGCCGTAGGCGGCCTGCAGGATGGTTTCCAGACCGCCGCCGATCATGCCGCATTGGCGGGCGATGCGGTGCGATGTCTTGACCTGGCCGAGCACTTGCGGCTCGCCGATGATCAGGCTGTCGAGAGAGGATGAGACGGCAAATATCTGGCGCACGGCGGCCTGATCCCAGTGGGCATAGGTCTGCCCCGACATTTCCGCCCGGTCGGTTTCCCCGTGGGCGGCCATAACGTCCAGCACCCGGTTTTCAATATCGCTTTCGGCGCCCTCTTGCACATAGGCCTGGACCTCGATGCGGTCGCAGGTCGACATGACCAGGGCCTGGTCGATGCCGACCTTTTGCAAGCGGGTCAGGAAGTCCGCCATGGCGTCTTCTTCGACGAACAGGCGGTCCCGCAATAACATCGAGCTGGAGCGGTGGTTGACGCCGACGACCAGGGGTCGGCCATTGCTTGAAGGTGACTTTTCCGACATAGGGTTGCTAACGGTAGCGGGCCAGGTGGTCCCCTAAAGACGTAAGCGGGACTTGCACCTGATCACCGGTTTCCATATCGCGCACGGTGGCCACGCCCTGGGCGATTTCGTCCTCTCCCAAAATCACGGCGGCGACCGCAGCCAGGTTATTGGCACGCTTCATGCGTTTTTTCATATTGCCACTATAGCCCAGATCGACGGTAAAACCCTGATGGCGTAGGTGCTGGGTTAACAGCAGCATCCGTTGCGCCGCGGCATCGCCGACGGGGACCATGGCAATGGGGCCTTTGGCGGGGTCGGGATCGGCGATCATCATGGCCAGGCGGTCGATACCGGCGGCCCAGCCGGTGCCGGGTGTCGGCGGCCCGCCCATCTGGGCGATCAGTCCGTCGTAGCGACCCCCGGCGACCACCGCCCCCTGGGCCCCCAGTTCGGTGGTGGTGAATTCAAACGCCGTGTGGCAGTAGTAATCCAGGCCGCGCACCAGGCGCGGATTGAGGCTGTAGGTGACACCGATGTCATCAAGCCCGGCCTTGACGGCGGCAAAATGGTTTGTCGAAACCGCGTTGAAGCTTTCGTCAATCTGCGGTGCGTTTTTAATGATCTGCCGGTCGCCGGGATCCTTGGAATCGAGAATGCGCAACGGGTTTCGACCGAGCCGGTCGCGGCTGTCTTCCGACAACTTGTCTTTGTGCCCGGTGAAGTAATCGACCAGGAGGTCACGGTAGGCCCGGCGGCTGTCGCTGTCGCCCAGGCTGTTCAGCTCCAACGTGGTCGCGGCGCGGACGGCGA
Source organism: uncultured Rhodospirillaceae bacterium (assembly GCA_965613205.1). Classification (GTDB taxonomy): domain Bacteria; phylum Pseudomonadota; class Alphaproteobacteria; order Rhodospirillales; family JABHCV01; genus CAZZKE01. Next base: position 1,050 of record CBFDVE010000309.1, on the reverse strand, counting down.
GCGCGTCGAGAAAGTGCGAGCCAAGGGCGATGATTTCTATATCTGCCAGGGGACTATCGACCCCGAGGATTTCGGCCCCGACCTGATGAAATTGACGCAATCGGCCTTTTTGTGGCCGTTCGTAGCGAAACATCGGGCCCTGGTAGGTGTATTTGAGCGGCAGCGACCGGCCGAGGCCGCCGGAAATGAAGGCCCTGGCGACGCCGGCGGTATTTTCCGGGCGCAGGGTCAGGCTGTCGCCGCCCTTGTCGGTAAAGGTATACATTTCCTTGGTCACGATATCGGACGTATCGCCGAGGGTGCGGGCGAAAACTTCGGTTTTTTCGAAGATCGGCGTGGCTATTTCGGCGAACCCGTAGAGCCCGGAAACCGTGCGCAGGGTCTCAATCACCTGGCGCTGACGCCGGTTTTCCTCTGGCAACAGATCATGGGTGCCGCGCACCGGTTGCAATGATGACATATGGCGTTCCCTAAGACCCGGACGCGGCTTTGTTGGATTTGGCCACCTGCGGGGTATCAGGCTTGTAGCGGTTGGCCACGTAATCGTCGATGATTTTCTTGAAATCCTCGACGATACCAGGGCCGCGCAGGGTCATTGCCTTGTCGCCATCGATGAACACCGGGGCCGCCGGTTGCTCGCCGGTGCCGGGCAGGCTGATGCCGATATCGGCATGTTTGCTTTCGCCGGGACCGTTAACGATGCAACCCATGACGGCGAGTTTAAGGCCCTCTGCCCCCGGATAGTCCCTGCGCCAAAGCGGTATGCGTTGCCGGACGTGGGCCTGGATTTTTTCCGCCAGATCCTGAAATACGGTGCTGGTGGTGCGGCCGCACCCCGGACAGGCGGTAACCAACGGGGTGAAGGAGCGAAGCCCCATGGTTTGCAGGATTTCCTGGGCGACTACGACCTCGCGGGTACGATCACCACCGGGTTCCGGGGTCAACGAGACGCGGATGGTGTCGCCGATACCGTCTTGCAAAAGCACCGCCATGGCGGTACTTGAGGCGACGATGCCTTTCGAACCCATACCGGCCTCGGTCAGCCCAAGG
>CBFDVE010000308.1:0-3682 GCA_965613205.1 uncultured Rhodospirillaceae bacterium | reverse complement strand
ATGCGCGAAGTCGTGGCGCGAGCCAAATCCGGGGTGCCGGTGCTGGGCATTTGCAACGGCTTTCAGATTCTGACCGAGGCCGGGCTGCTTCCCGGCGCGCTCATGCGCAACACCAACCTCAAGTACATCTGCAAGGACGTTTATTTGAAGGTGGAGAGCAACGACTCGCCCTTCATGCGCAACTACAGCCAAGGCCAAGTTGTGCGCATTCCCATCGCCCATCACGACGGCAACTACTTCGCCGACGCGGAAACCTTAAAAAGGGTGGAGGGCGAGGGACAAGTGGCGTTCCGCTATTGCTCCCCCGGGGGCGACGTCAACGGCGCCGCCAACCCCAACGGCAGCCAAGGAAACATCGCCGGAATCTTTAACGAGGGGCGCACCGTTCTCGGCATGATGCCCCACCCCGAACGCCTGGCCGACCCCCTGCTCGGCGGAACCGACGGCAGGCCCATGTTCGAAGGGCTGATGCAGTACAGTGCGATTAACTGATGGTTCTGATCCCCCTCAAGGACAACAACCCGCTCAGGCGGATTTCCTTTCAGTACGTGACCGTTTTTATCATCGCCGCCTGTATCGCCGTGTTCCTGTGGCAATTATCCCTCGGCGAGGCCGGCGGGCGGCGGGCGATTTACGGTTGCGATAAATCCGGTGAAGAGTTTGAAGGCGTTGGAACTGAACGAACGCGGCGCGCTTTGGGGCTGGGGACCATCCCGTCGGTCTTGTTCAGCATAAAACACCTGCCCCCGGAGCTCGCGGTTATACCGGCGGAGTTGACTGTCTTCACCTCCATGTTCATGCACGGCGGCTGGATGCACCTGATCGGCAACATGCTGTTCCTGTGGGTCTTGGGCGACAATATCGAGGACGCCGTGGGGCATGTGCGGTTTGTCTTTTTCTACCTTATTACCGGCATCGCCGCGGTCCTCACCCACGCCGCCATGAACCCTCAATCGGAGTTGCCCATGATCGGGGCCAGCGGCGGCGGGCGCTCCAGAATTCCCAACAGCGGACGTCATCGGCGGTGACGGGGTTATTTCATATGGTGTATAAGGCCCGGCTATGAGTGAAATCACGCCGGAAATCGTCGCGCAGCACGGCTTGTCGGAAGACGAGTATAAGCGGGTGCTGGACATCATGGGCCGCCCGCCCAACATCACCGAACTCGGCATTTTTTCGGTGATGTGGTCGGAGCATTGCTCCTACAAATCATCCAAGAAATGGCTCAAAACATTGCCCACCGAGGCGCCTTGGGTCATTTGCGGCCCCGGGGAAAACGCCGGAATCATCGACATCGGCGACGGCCAAGCGGTGATCTTCAAGATGGAAAGCCACAACCATCCCTCCTTCATCGAGCCCTACCAGGGCGCGGCCACCGGCGTCGGCGGCATCTTGCGCGACGTCTTCACCATGGGGGCCAGGCCCATTGCCAACCTGAACGCCCTGCGCTTCGGCCGACCCGATCATCCCAAGACCCGGCATCTGGTCGATGGCGTGGTCTCCGGCATCGCCGCCTATGGCAACTGCATGGGGGTGCCGACGGTCGGCGGTGAATGTGAATTTCATAAATCTTACGATGGCAATATTCTGGTCAACGCCATGACCATAGGCCTGGCTCCGGCCGACAACATTTTCTATTCCGCCGCCGCCGGTGTCGGTAATCCGGTGGTTTACGTGGGATCGAAGACCGGTCGGGACGGCATCCACGGGGCGACCATGGCCTCGACGGAATTCACCGAAGAAACCGACGCCAAGCGACCGACCGTACAGGTCGGCGACCCGTTCACGGAAAAGCTTTTGCTGGAAGCCTGCCTGGAATTGATGGCGACGGATGCCATCGTCGCCATTCAGGATATGGGCGCGGCGGGTTTGACCTCGTCGAGCTTCGAGATGGCGTCCAAGGGCGGCGTCGGTATTGATATGGACCTGGATGCCGTGCCGCAACGGGAAGACAACATGACGGCTTATGAAATGATGCTGTCGGAAAGCCAGGAACGCATGTTGATGGTGCTCAAGCCGGGTCGGGAAGACGAGGCCCGCGCCATCTTCGAAAAATGGCAACTGGATTTCGCCGTTATTGGCACGTTGACCGACACCAGGCACATGGTTCTGCGCCACAAGGGCGAAATCGTCGCCGACCTGCCCATCGACCCCCTGGTCGCGGCCTCGCCGGAATACGACCGGCCCTGGGTGGAAACGCCGAAACAGGCGGCGATTTTGGGCGATGATGTGGCCGCATCGGACGATCTGATGGCCGACCTGACAACCTTGCTGAGTTCACCCGATCTGGCCTCGAAACGCTGGATCTGGCAACAGTACGATCACATGGTGATGGCCGACACGGTCGCCCGGCCCGGCGGCGATGCGGCCATTGTGCGTATTCACGGCACAAAAAAAGCGATCGCCGCGACCAGCGACGTATCGCCCCGCTACTGCGTCGCCGACCCTTTCGAAGGCGGCAAGCAGGCGGTCGCCGAGGCCTGGCGCAATTTGAATGCGGTCGGGGCGCAGCCTTTGGCGATTACCGACAATATGAATTTCGGCAACCCGGAACGGCCCGAAATCATGGGCCAGTTTGTCGGCTGCGTGCAGGGTATCGGCGAAGCCTGCCGGGCGCTCGATTTCCCGGTGGTGTCGGGCAATGTGTCGCTGTACAACGAAACCAACGGCCAGGGCATCCTGCCGACCCCGACCATCGGCGGCGTCGGCCTGTTCAAGGATATCAGTGAGCGGGCCTCGCTGGCGTTTTCGGGCGAGGGTCAGGATTTGGTGCTGATCGGCGATACCGCCGGGCATCTGGGTTGTTCCCTCTATCTGCGTGAAATCCTGGGTCGGGAAGAAGGCGCGCCACCACCCGTCGATCTGGCAAGCGAACGCAAACACGGTGATTTCCTGCGTGGCCTGATCGAAACCGGCGAGGTGACCACCGCCCACGATATTTCCGGCGGCGGCCTGGCCGTGGCGGTCGCCGAAATGGCCATGGCCGGGAACATGGGCGTCGATATTTGCCCGCCCGCCACGGTCGGCAATATGACCGGGTGGCTGTTTGGCGAAGACCAGGGGCGCTATCTGGTGGCCACGGACGGCGGAGAAAAGCTGATCGAAGAGGCCGACAAGGCCGGTGTCGGCGCACAAATAATCGGCAAAACCGGGGGCCAGCGGTTGACTGTCACCGGTGCAGGGGCCATATCGATAGCAGACTTACGTCTGGGGCACGGAAATTGGCTTGCCGATTTCATGGCAACCCCCTGATAAACAAGAGAAATCGAAGAGGAAGCTGGCCATGGCCATGGAAGTGAGCGAACTGCAACAGATGATCAAAAACGCCCTGCCGGACGCGGAAATTCACATTGATGATCTGCGCGGCGACGGCGATCATTATTCCGCCCGCATTGTTTCAAGTGCCTTTGAAGGTAAATCACGGGTCCAGCAACACAAAATTGTTTACGATGCCCTGCAAGGCAAAATGGGCGGCCAGTTGCACGCCCTGGCCTTGCAGACCAGCGCGCCGGGCTGAAACTTAACGAACAAGACAACAAGGAATTAAACCATGACCGACAATCCCGTATTCGACCGCATCGAAGGCGAAATTTCCGACACCGATGTGGTGCTGTTCATGAAGGGTACGCCGATGTTTCCCCAGTGCGGTTTTTCCGCCGCCGTGGTCGGCGCGCTGACCCAG
>CBFDVE010000307.1:0-3698 GCA_965613205.1 uncultured Rhodospirillaceae bacterium | reverse complement strand
TGGGCCGATACGCCCGGCAGGGCACGGCGACGCCGGACCACGTCATCCGGACCAAACAGAAGCCGCTGATCGTCCCGGCATACGCCGGTGAACCGGCAAAATTCGAGGCCGATGCCCAGGCCGCGCTGGCGGCCTACAAAAAGGATTATCACGCCTATTTCATGCGCAACAACAAACACCGGCAGACGCCAAAAACAGAACTGGACTGTCTGCCACGGCTGATTTTGGTGCCGGGATTGGGACTGTTCGGGCTGGGGGCATCGGCAAAAGCGGCGGCAATTGCGGCCGATCTTGGCGAAACCAATGTCGAGATCATTACCGCCGCTGAAAGCATCAGTTCCTACCGTGTCATTGATGAAGCCGATGTTTTCGATATCGAATACTGGTCGCTGGAACAGGCCAAACTGGGCAAGGGGGCGGAAAAACCCCTGGCCCGGCAAGTCTGTGCCGTTACCGGGGGCGGCTCGGGAATTGGCGCCGCCACCGCGCGCGCCTTCGCCGCCGCCGGGGCCGAAGTAGTGGTGCTGGACCGCAACCAGAAAGCCGCCGCTTGCGTCGCCGCTTCCGTGAACGGCCTGGGTCTGGGGTGTGATGTAACGCGCGAAAAATCCGTCAAGGCGGCGTTCGACAAAATTTCGGCGACCTATGGCGGTGTCGATATTCTGGTCTCCAACGCCGGGGCCGCCTGGCAGGGGCGTATCGGTGACGTTTCGGCGAAAGTCCTGCGCCAGAGTTTCGAGCTCAATTTCTGGGCACACCAGAATGTCAGCCAGCAAGCGGTGCGCATCATGCGGGCGCAGGGCACGGGCGGCTGTCTGTTGTTCAATACCTCCAAACAGGCGATCAACCCCGGCCCGGACTTTGGTCCTTATGGGTTGCCCAAGGCGGCGACGCTGTTCCTGATGCGCCAATACGCGGTCGATCACGGGGCCGATGGCATCCGGTCCAACGCCGTCAACGCCGACCGGATTCGCACCGGCCTGCTGACCGAGACCATGATCGGCAGCCGTTCCAGGGCGCGGGGGCTGTCGGAAAAAGACTACATGTCGGGCAATCTGCTGGGCCTGGAAGTGACCGCCGAAGATGTCGCCCAGGCCTTTGTTGACCTGGCTTTGGCCGAAAAAACAACGGCCGCCGTGATCACGGTTGACGGCGGCAACATCGCCGCCGCCCTGCGCTAAACCCGGTCACCATATTCGTCAGGTTGTTGTCAGGTTGGTCCGGTACACTGAATTATCGCGCAGGCATACGTGTGCGCTGATATACGAATTTAATTCGGGGCAGGAATAATGTTCAAAAAAACCTTCGCTGCAATCATTGTCGCTTGGGGCCTCGGTTTGGCCGGGACGGCAGATGCCGCCTTGTTGTCGCTCACGTTTATTGATACTTCAAATCCAAACAAAGGACAGGAATACGTTCCGGGTCCTGGTGTAACGGTTACGGCCCGCGGCAAGGTAGATAAAAATTATCTGGATATGTACAACGTCGATGCCGTCAGCGCGACGGAAGATGATCCATTTACGGGCAATCCCGACGCCAGCACAATCAAGCTGTCTGGTGACGGAATGGGCGTTCAGAGCGCTCCCGACCGGGACAAGAATACCGGTGAAATCAAGTATAACGGTGATGGAACAATGAAGGGTACCGGAGGATCAAACGGGGTTTCCGGTAAGGGTGGAGAAGGGAACGAAGAATTAATTTTCACCTTCAATCAATCGATGGCGGTTACCTCGATCCTGCTTGGACTAAATGGTCTGGATTTGGGTTTGTTCGATTCCAACTGGGATTTTGCGTCAGCCAGCGATTTACCGTTTCTGTATCTTTTCGTCGACAGGCTTGATGATTATCTGGTCTTTGACACGGCGAAAATCGCCCCCGTGCTGGCCTATAAAGATGGCGATCGCAACACCAAAACGGGTGTTTTGGATTTTAGCGATCTTGTCGGCCTTTCTTCCGGGCTGGATGCTTCAGGCACGGGCGCGCTGGAAATGTTTGTTTTCGACACCATTTCGAAATTTACCCTGCGCAATAACAAAGATGAATTCTACGTCACGTCATTAGCTGGCGAAGTTTCCGTCATTCCCCTGCCCGCCGCCCTTCCCCTGTACGGAACCGGACTCGCCGTCATGAGTTTGATTGGCTGGCGCAAGCGGCGCAAGGCTGCGGCTCTCGCATAGTTCCTTCGATCACGCCCTGATCGGTGTCGCCGATCTTGACCTTGCCGCCGATTATTTAAAACGGGCCGAAGTCCCCTTCGAACGCGGGACCCAGGGTCTCGCCATAGACCCGGCCAGCGCTTGCGGTGCGGTCCTTAAGCTGGTGCCTTGAGAGATCGCAAGCCGTACCAGACCACGACCATAATGGTCACGGCCAGGAATGGCAGGGCGAAATAGTTGACCGTGTTCCAGTCAAACGCATTGAGCAGCACCCCCGACGACAGGGACGCCGTCGCCACCGTGCCAAACACCAGGAAATCGTTGGTCGCCTGAACTTTCGCCCTCTCCGCAGGCCGGTACGTTTCGGTCAGCAGGGTGGAGGCCCCGATGAAGGCAAAATTCCAGCCCAGGCCGAGGATAAACAGGGCGGCGGTGAAGTTGAACAAGTCGACTCCGTTGACCGCCAGGGCGACACATCCGAGCAACAGCACCAGTCCACTGAACATGATTTTCAGGGTGCCGAAGCGGTGGATCAGCGAGCCGGTGAACAGGGATGGCACAAACATCGCCATGACATGCCATTGAATGACGGATGAAGACTGGGGCACATCAAATCCGTGGCTATACATGGCGATCGGGGTCGCCGTCACGATCAGGCTCATCACCGCATAGCCAATAGCGCCGGTCATGGCGGCGATGATAAAGGCCGGGGTGCGGGTAATGTGTGACAGGGGCCGCCCGACCGCTTGCCGGTCTTCTTCCGTCAGTTTGGGAACGGATAAAAACAGCAGAAACAAGAACGTCACCAGGCCGACTCCCAGCAGCGCTATATAAGAGCCGATAAAGGGGGTGGCGAACATATCGTTGGTCTGGCGCACCAGAAAGGGTGCGATCACGCCGGCCGCGATGCCACCGGAAATGACCAGGGATATGGCCCGGCTTTTGAAATCCTCGGACGCCACCTCGGCGGCGGCGAAGCGGTAATACTGCGAAAAACCACCGTTGATGCCCATGGTGAAGGTGGCGGTGACAAACATCCAGAAGGAGGCGATCCAGATGGCATAGATCGACATCAAAACACCGATCAGTCCAATCGTCGTGCCGATCATGAACCCAGTCCGCCGACCCACCCGTTTCATCAGCAACGATGCCGGAATAGTGGTCAGCGCGGTGGCCACGACAACGGTCGATACGGGCAGGGTGGCGAGAGATTTGTCGCTCGCCAGCATCTGCCCGACCAGGCCGCTGAGCGTGATCAGAACGACCTGGTTGGTCATGAACATGGCCTGCGAGCCGAACAGCAGGCCGACGTTCTTGTATTCAGATTTGACAGTCATTCAGGTGAGGGTCCGCGTCATTGGATTGGTGGCGCGGAATGTAGCAGATAAATCTCTCTTCAAGCTACGTGATAATGGCGGCGTTCCTGCACGGCCTGGACGATAATCTGCAACGCCGACCAGAAGAACAACCCGGCCATCAGCGCCGCCACGAACAGGTCCGGCCAGACGGTGCCGCTATACCACACCCCCAGGGCCGCTGCCA
>CBFDVE010000306.1:0-3713 GCA_965613205.1 uncultured Rhodospirillaceae bacterium | reverse complement strand
GTCGGCACGGGGCTCTTCGAAAGTGCCGATAAAACTGATCGCCGCCCCGAATTGACCCCGTTGGCCACGATCAACGGTCACCGGCCGGTGCAGGTGGGGATCGAAACTATTATCGACGAACAAAATCTTTGTTGCCCCGCGAGACGGCATTTCGTCGGGGTTCGCATTGAAAGACTTGGTCGTCACCCACAAATCGAACAGCGGGATTGCCTTGTCCAGCCAGCGCGAGCGATGGGCCGGGTTGATCATGTCATCTTCGCAATACCACAGAATTCTAACCGCCGGATTGATCTCCCGGGCCCGCCGCAGGGTCCCGGCCCGGATCATTTTCGCGGCTTCGATCCAGACCACATCGATGCCGCTTTCGACGGCAACCAGAATGGCCCGGTTAGCCCCCGCCGGATCGCCGGGCAGGCGCAACCGGTGGCCGATGCGGCGCATCAGTCCGGGCGGTGTCTCATAACTCCAGCCCGGCGGCGTGGTCGGGATGGCAGTGACCAGGTGGCCCATTTGTGCCAGTGTTTGCGCCCGCTGGACCGTGCGCGAGGCCGCAAACGTCTCGCCGACAACGGCGATCTTCAAGGGTTTATCCATGATCAGTCGCTTTCATCACATGATCGATGGCGGCCTTGATTCCGGCGATATCCTGATCGAACCCCCAGCTTTCCAGGCGGGTTTTTGCCGCCCGGCCCATGGCCGTTGAATTTTTCAGGACATCAACCAGTGCTTTGGCCAGACTGTCGGCGTCGCCCGCCGGAAATATAGCGCCGCTGTTTTCACCGACCAGATCGACCGCGCAGCCGACCTGATCACTGACCACCACCGGCGTCGAACAGGCCATGGCCTCGTTCACCGCCAGCCCCCACGGTTCACGAAAAGAGGGCAAGACAAACACGTCGGCCATGTCATAGAGGGCCGGCAATTCCCGCTGATTGCGGAAGCCCAGAAACACGGCCTCGGGGGCCTGAACTTGCAGGGTACCTCGCATGTCACCATCGCCGACGAAAACCAGTTGTGGCGATGGCGATCCGAACTCGGCCTGACTGACCGCCCGGACCAGCAAGTCCGGACACTTGCGGGCCATCAGTTTACCGGCATAGAGGATTACCGGTCGATCCGGGTCCAGGCCAAGAGAGCGCTTGTAGTCCGCCCGTCCCGACCGGGCCGCCTCGGCACCTGAAGTGAACCGATCATTGTCGATGGCATAGGGGGTGGGGAAAATCTGATCGGTTGTGACCCCGCGAGCCAGATAGTATTTTTCGTTGTCGCTGCCGATACTCAAAAAAGCGCTGCACCGGCGGAAAATGCGGTGCAGGTAACGTCGCTTGATCATCCCCCGTACTCCCTGCCCATCGGGCATCGCCAACTGGCAGTTTTCACCTCGCATTAGAACCGGTTTGCCGGAGCGTTTGGCCAAAATCAGCGCCCGGCGCATGACCGGAGTTTGCCAGCCATGCAACCACAAAACATCACAGGCGGCGATTTCCCTTGCCAGATCGGTATCAGTCAACAAGGCATTGTCATAGCCTTCCAGCAGGGGAACATCCCAGGTAATTTCCCGATTGAATCCGGGATCGAAGTCACCGGCAGACTTTTCGAACACCACCCGTAATGTGATTTCCGGTTGCCCGGCCAATTGCTTGAGCAAAGGCGCCTGATACTGAATGGCATGGGAGACCACATAGAGCAGTTTGATGGTCATGGTTGTTCCTGCCATACGGTGTGCCAGGCGCTTGACAACTGCGCCCCAAAAACATCGAAACTGAAATCATCGGCGACCTTGTTTCGGGCGGCCTCGCCCAAACGATTCCGCAGGGGCCGGTCGGCGATGATTTTGTCGAGTTTGTCGGCCAATCCGGTGGCGGTAAAATCGCACAGATACCCGGTCGCCCCGTCGATCACATAATCCTGCGGTCCGCCACAACGGGTCGAGACCACCGGCACACCGCACGACATGGCCTGCAACCCGGCAATGTTCAGGCCCTCCTGGAAAGAAGCAATGGCGAAGACATCCAGTGACTGGAAAAAATCGGGCAACTGTTCCGGATCGAACCAGCCGCGCCACTGGAGCCGCCCGGAAATGTCATGGCGGACCGCCAGACGTTCCAAGTGCGGACTCGATTCTCCGGTCAGATGCAGTTCCACATGTCGGCCCTTGCGGCCGAGGATCGACACGGCCGCAAACAACAGGGCCATATTTTTGCGCGGATCACCGGTGCGACCGGCAAAACCGATGATCCCGGATTTGGCTGCCGTCACTGGCGGCCGATAGTCCGCCATATCGATGGGGATGGGCAACCGGGTGAAATGGTCTTGGCGACCGCCAACGGCCAGCAGAGTTGTTCGGGTATAATCGCTGACCGCCATGAAATGCCCGCACCCGGCGAGAATTCGTTTCTCCATTTTCGCCTGCACCGGGCCGATCACCATGCCATCGATGATGCGGCGGCCAAGGGCCATGGCGCGGCGGCGGTCTATGCGGTCTTCGATCATGGTGCTGGCGCACCAGACCAGATGCGGGATTGCCATCAGGCTGAGCGGATTTGACACCAGAATGGTGCCGCCAACGGCGATATGACGGTCATGGGCGGCGATCACCCGCCGCCAGTGCGCCGAAGGCCGGTAATAGGTGAATTCCAGTTCCGGCAGGGCACAGCCGATGGCAACCGAAGGAAAATCATCGAAACACTGCCCCTTGGCGATGCCGGGTCGTCGTCCTAATGGGATTTGCCAGGCCCGCGCCACCAGATCCGGATGATCGCTGATCGTGGCATAGTAGGCGACCGTAACCCGATGACCGAGATCGCGCAGGTAGCGGGCCAGTATCCGGGTCTTGTAGGGCACGCCACCGGCAAACGGCGGAATGGTGACAAGCAGAACCGAGCCCATTATCGGTTTTCCTCTCTATCCCCTATGACCGATTGAAATACCTTGCGGGTTTGTTCCGCCGTTTGCTCCCAGGTGAAGGATTTGGCCCGCTCTATGGCCCGCTCCGAAAGCGTTGTTCGAAGGTCATTGTCGGCCAACAAGGTATTTATTTTTTCGGCTATATCTTCTGGCTTGTTGGGATCAAACATCAAACCGGCATCGCCCAGAATTTCCGGCATGGCGGCACAATTGGAACAGGTAATCGCCGCCCCTTCGGCCATCGCTTCCAGCAAGGGATTTCCGAAAGTTTCAATCAACGACGGAAACACAAAAACCCGGCAATCCCGGTACAGGCGATGCAGCTCTTCTGTTTCGACCCGGCCGAGGAAGATCACTTTTTCGGCCAGCCCCTGGTCGGCAACAATCCCTTCAATATATTTCATGTAGCTGTTGTCGATGACCTGCCCGGCGATGATCAGTTTAATGTCGGGATGACGGTCGACCACGCGGGCAAAAGCCACCACCAGGGTATGGAAGTTTTTCTGGATATAGATATCTGACACGGCCAGCACGAACGGATTCACTTCTGCCGAAACGGTTTTTTCCCGGCGGCGAAAGCTGGTGCCGTGATAGACCACATCTATCTTGCGTTGCAGATACTTCAACAGGCCAAACGTCAGGTCTTTCTTGGCATAGTTTGAAACGGCGATGGCTCTTTTCGCGCTTAGCACAGACGCCAGAGTGGCCAACCCCAGAATGAGCCAATAAAACTTGGCAAAAAAGCGACTTTCCACTTTGATCACCGACACCGCGTTGCGTAAAAGAACAATGTGGTTCTTGGCCAT
>CBFDVE010000305.1:0-3715 GCA_965613205.1 uncultured Rhodospirillaceae bacterium | reverse complement strand
GCTCGCGTACGAGCTTCGCAGTGTTGCCTTGGGAGAAGGCGCGCACTTGTCGCCGGAGTATCTCGCGGTCAATCCAAACCATCAGGTGCCGACGTTGATCGATGGCGAGGTTAAAATTCATGAATCCAACGCGATCTTGCGCTATTTGTGCCGCAAGCACGACTTGAAAGACTGGTATCCGGATGATTTGAAAATTCGGGCTAACGTCGAACAGTGGCTCGATTGGGGCCAATGCCGGCTAAGCCCATCGGTCGTCGATATTGTCCTCAACACGGTATTCTTGGGGGATCAGGGTGACAAGAACGCGATTGCCCGTGGTCATGAACAAATGACCGAATTGTCACCCATTCTGGACAAGGGGCTGGAGGGCCGGGATTTCCTGGCTGGTTCCTCGCCGACCATCGCCGACCTGGCCATCGCCAGTAATATCTCTCATCTGGCCCTGGCCCAGGCGGCACCGAAACAGGCCAATATTGTCAATTGGTTGGAACGGGTCTGCGCCATCGAAGGGTTCCGCAAAACACTGCCCCAATTGAATGCGGCGTAATATGTGCCATAATCGCCCTCTGCTGCCATATTACTGACATTTGAGGGCGACTAAGGGATACCTGATCATGCGCCGAGCCGACCGGTTATTCCAGATAATCCAGATACTGCGTCGCGCCACGCGGGCACCGATTACCGCCCAAAATCTGGCCCATGAACTGGAAACATCGCTCCGGACCATCTACCGGGACATTGCGGACTTGATGTCGCAACGGGTGCCGATCCGGGGCGAGGCCGGTGTCGGTTATGTGCTGGAATCGGGCTACGATATGCCACCGCTGATGCTGAGCCCGGACGAAATCGAGGCCGCCGTGCTGGGGGCGCAATGGGTGGCGACCCAGGGTGATCCGGTACTGGCCAACAGCGCTCGTGACCTGATCGCCAAAATTGGCGCCGTGGTGCCCACAGACCTACGGCCTTTGGCCCTCGAGTCCATCACCATGACCCCGATGCTGGAGCAAAAAGAAAACGACGCCATCGACATGGCGCACGTCAGGATGTGGATCAGGCGGCGGGGCAAGATCGACATCGACTACCGGGATGAAAAAGACACACCAAGCAAACGTATCATCTGGCCCATCGCCATCGCCTATTTCGCCACCGTGCGGCTGATCGTCGCCTGGTGTGAACTGCGCCAGGGTTTTCGTCATTTTCGCACGGATCGCATTGCGCAAGCGGATTTCCTCGATCAAACCTACCCGACCCGGACGGCCATACTGCGTCAACAATGGTGGGACCAGGAACAGAAGAAAGGTTATGCGAGGACACCTGTTTGATTGATTGGCCGGTTTGGTTATGATCGCCGGTCTTGCCACACCAATTGAAGCGAGCCGCGACACATTCATGGAAAACCTGACTGGATTTGTTCTCGCTTCCTTCGCCCTGGTCGGAAGTCCCGGACCGGCGACCCTGAGCCTGGCCGCGCTCGGCGCGTCTTTCGGGGTGCGCCGGGGTCTGGCTTATCTGCTGGGTATTTCCAGCGGCCTGGTGGTCATTATGGCGATCACGGCGACCGGTGTGATGGGGATTGTATTCGCCTTTCCCGGTGCCGCCCCCGTCATTACCGGCCTGGGTGCGGCCTACATTCTGTATTTGGCCTATCGTATCGCCACCGTGCCGATAAGTGTGGAAGGGCAAGAACCAGATCATCATCCCTCGTATTTCGGCGGCGTCTTTTTATCAATGGTCAACCCCAAGGCCTATGCCAGCATGGCCGCTTTGTTTTCCGGGTTTGTCCTGATTGCAGACCGGCCCGTTGAAGACGCGCTGGTCAAAGGGCTGATTATTCTGACAATCATTTTAGGCATCGATATCGCCTGGCTGTTGCTGGGCTCGACCCTGGTCCGGCGGATCAAAAACCTGCGTACTCGCCGGATCATCAATCTGGTTTTCGCCGTCCTGCTGGTTGTCGCCGTGGCCTTTGCCGTGTTGTTATAGACGCCTGAATTCGGCCACCAGTTCGACATGGGCGGAATAGCGAAACTGATCCACCGGCGTCACTTTTTCCAGGCTGTAGCCGCCATCGACCAGGATTGCCGCGTCCCGTGTAAACGTCGCCGCATCGCACGATAGGGCGACCACCAGGGGGATGTTGGAAGCGGCGATTTGCCGGGCCTGGGCTTCCGCCCCGGTGCGTGGCGGGTCGAACACCAGGGCATCGTAGGGGGCCAGGTCGGTGACATGGACCGGATTGCGGACCAGATCCCGGACTTCCGTGGTCAGGGGTTTCAGGCCCTGGGTATGGCGCACGGCGTTGTCGAGCGCGACGATGGCGACCCGGTCGCCGTCGATGGCATGGACCGAAGCCACCGGGGCCAGGCGCAGGGCGAACGGTCCGAAGCCGCAAAACAGGTCAATGACATGGCTGGCTTGACCCATGGCATCCAGCACCAGGCGGGCGAGAGTGTCCTCGCCCTTGACTGTCGCCTGAACGAAGCCACCGGCAGGCAAAACCACCATGGCCGGGCCGATTTTCAGCACCGGCTGACGCCGTTCAAGGACAATATCGCCATGCACGGTGATGCGGGCCAGGTCGTGTTTGGTCGCCACATCGCTCAGGTCCAGGCGGGCGTCCAGGCTTATGTTCCGGCCACAACCGCGAACATCGCAATCGATGCCGCTGTCGCAATGGGTCAGGCGAATATCCAGTTTCTTGCAGGTCCTGGCGAAAGGGGCCGCTAAGTCCCGCGCGATGGTCGTGGCGTCGCTTAACGGGGGCACCAGAATGGGACAGCGATCCAGGTCCAGCAACCGGTGCGATCGGGCGGCCATGAACCCGGCCAGGATTTTGCCGTTATGGACCTGAATGTGCAGGGTGACCCGGCGGCGACCGGTGCCGTGGGCATCGATCAATTCAGCCAAAGGAACATCCAGATACTTGTGGGCCAGTGCGGTTTCAACCACGCCCCGCTTCCAAATGGAATATGACGCCTCGTTCATGTGCTGTAACTGGCAGCCGCCGCAGGCGGTGAAATGGCGGCAGACGGGATCAATGCGGTCAGCCGATGGCTCGATAACGCGGATCAGGGTGCCGCGCGATCCCTCTTGGCTGATCTCGACCGTTTCTCCGGCCAGGGTGTAGGGCACGAAGACCCGACCGTCATCGGTCGTAGCGATGCCATCGCCACGACCGCCCAGGTGACTGATGGTGATGGTCACAGGCCCAGGCGTTTCTTGATCTCGGCGGCGATATCATCGGCGGCGTTCAGCGTCGGGTGGCGCCAGCTTGCAAACGCGGCGTTTTCGCCCAGATCGAGCGGTCTGGCGCTATCGGTGGCGTATAGATGTTTGTGAAACTGGCCATGCTTATGGGCGGTCAGTTTTTTTGGCGCATAAATCCACACCGGGCCAGGCGTCGCACAGGCTTCCGAACACATGGAAATGGAATCTCCGGTAACGATCACGCCGTCGGCCAGGGCGAGGTATCCCAGATAAGGATTTTCGCCCTCCGACCGCCATTTAAAAACATCACTGGCAACATCAATTTCCTCGATCAGGGCATCGGCGGTATCGTCGGATCGGCGCGATGTGGTGACCATCAGCGAGCCCCCGGCGGACCTGGCCAGGGCATTGGCGGCCCGGCCCAGTTGGCGGGCCATGTCTTCGGTAAAGGTCTTGCGCCTGGTGCTGCCGCCGACAATCAAGGCGATGTGAGGTGACGGCAGATGGC
>CBFDVE010000304.1:0-3727 GCA_965613205.1 uncultured Rhodospirillaceae bacterium | reverse complement strand
TGATCATGTCGCTACATTGAAGCAAACCATGACCCAGCACAATTCGAAACCCCGCCTGTACGTTCGCCACGACCTGACCGAGAGTGGCGTCGTTACTTTGTCATCCGATCAAAGCCATTACCTGGGCCGGGTCATGCGTTTGGTTGCGGGCGACGAGATCAATCTGTTCAATGGTCGCCACGGTGAATGGTCGGCGAAAATCGAGACCATGGCGAAAAAATCCTGCACCCTTTTACTAACAGGCCAAATCCGTGCCCAATCAAAAGGGACAGATTTGTGGCTGGCTTTCGCACCCCTGAAGAAAAGCCGCACGGATTTTCTGGTCGAAAAAGCGACGGAACTGGGCGTCGCCAGACTGCTGCCGGTGTTTACCCTCCATACGGATACCGGGCGGGTCAACACCGAACGGCTGGCAAAGGTTTGCACAGAAGCCGCCGAACAGACCGAGCGGCTGGGTATCCCTGATATTTCAGAACCGCAACGACTGGCCGACCTTCTCGCCACCTGGCCCGAAAACAGGTTGTTGCTGGTCGCCGATGAAACCGGCGGTGGTCAACCCATCGCCCAGGTCTTGGGCTCTTTAGACACCAGCGCGGCGCCATTGTTGGCCTTGCTGATCGGACCGGAAGGCGGTTTTTCCTCGGGTGAAATTGAAACTCTTCGCAAACTGCCGTTTTCTCTGTTCATAGGGTTGGGGCCGCGTATACTAAGGGCCGAAACGGCGGCGTTGGCGGCAATGGCCTGCATCCAGTCAATTATCGGTGACTGGAATTCACCGCCCCGCCCGGTAACCAGGAAAGACCAATAATGCCAGCAGATTCTTCGGGCCACAGCGAGCTCATTGCCGATAGAAACCACTTGATCGAGTACATGGAATCCGGTTGCAAGCCGGCCGATAAGTGGCGCATCGGCACCGAACATGAAAAATTCGCCTATCACATCGACAACCTGCGACCGTTGCAGTACGACGGTCCGGATGGCATTCGCGCTTTGCTCGATGGGATGGCCCAGTTTGGCTGGCAACCGGTGCTGGAAAAAGGCAACCCCATCGCCCTGATCAAACCCGATAACAGTTCGATCACGCTCGAGCCCGCCGGTCAGGTTGAACTTTCAGGCGCCCCGCTGGCCAACATTCACCAGACCTGCGATGAAGTTTCCGAACATTTGCGTCAGATCAAGCAGGTCGCCGAAAACCTGGGGATCGGCTTTATCGGCCTTGGCCATCAACCCAAATGGCCATTGTCGGCGCAAACATGGATGCCCAAGGCCCGCTACAGGATCATGAGCGCCCAGATGCAAAAGGTCGGCACCATGGGGCTCGACATGATGCAATCGACCTGCACCGTGCAGGTCAATCTTGACTTCGACAGCGAAGCCAACATGGTCAAGATGTTCCGTATTTCCATGGCCCTGCAACCGGTGGCGACGGCGTTGTGGGCTAATTCTCCGTTCAAGGAAGGCAAGCCATCGGGTTTCTTGAGCTATCGCAGCCATATCTGGACCGATACGGACCCGGCCCGGTGCGGCACCCTGCCATTTGTCTTTGAAGATGGTTTCGGCTTCGAGCGCTATGTCGATTACATGCTCGATGTGCCCATGTACTTCGTTTACCGGGACGGCGACTACATCGATGCCGCCGGTCTTTCGTTTCGGGATTTCATGGCCGGTAAACTGCCGGTTTTGCCGGGTGAAGTTCCGACCATGAAGGATTGGGAAGATCACCTGACCGTGGCTTTCCCCGAAGTCCGCCTGAAGAAATTCCTGGAAATGCGCGGCGCCGATGGCGGCCCGTGGAACCGGCTGTGCGCCCTGCCGGCGTTCTGGGTCGGCCTGCTGTACGACACCCAGTCCCGCGATGCCGCCTGGGACCTGATTAAAGACTGGACCCCGGAAGAACACCAAACCCTGCGCCGCGAGGTTCCCAAATACGCCTTGAACACACCGTTCCGAAAAGGCACACTTGGCGATGTGGCCCTTGAAGTTCTCGGCTTCTCCCATCAGGGGTTGTCCCGCCGGGCGGTGCTCGACAGCGTCGGCCTGGATGAGACCCATTTTCTCAACCCGCTGTTCCAGATCGCCGAATCGGGAATGACCCTGGCGGAAGAACTGCTGTGCGCTTACGAGCGGCGGTGGCAGGGAAATGTCGACCCGGTGTTCAGGGAATATTCATATTAGCAAATTGGAATTCTTCCAGTTTTCTCGGGCGTGTCGGGGCTTCTCAAGCCATCAACATGGCTCTATAAATCGGGTCAGAGTCTGCACCGACTATCTGCGAGCCATGGGAAACAAACAAACGCCGTGACATGAACGCCAAGAAATACACCTTGTCAGAAATTGAAGCGGCCCTGCATAACGGGGAATTTTGCTTCTACTTTCAGCCGAAAGTTTCTTTCGTCACCGGCCAGATCGTCGGTGCCGAGGCGCTGTTGCGCTGGATCAAACCCGATGGACAGGTCATTCTGCCCAATGAATTCTTGCCGCAGGCCGAAAAATCCGGGCTGACCACCAGCATAACGGCGGTCATGCTGCCGGAACTGATCGAAAATATCGAGGCCATCCGCAAGGTTAAGGTTGATGCCCAGATCGCCTTCAATATTTCCGTGCTGGATTTGGATTCTCCTTATCTGGTCAAGATGTTGCGCAGTTTCATCGGCTCGCGACGGATCAGCCCCGGCAACATCCTGATCGAGATTACCGAAACCGCATTCGTGAAAAACACCGAACATATCAAAGCGGAATTGCTGCACCTTGTCGAACTGGGCATCGAGATCGCCATGGATGATTTCGGCACCGGGTACTCGTCACTCGATTTATTGAGCCAGTTGCCCATATCCACGATCAAAATCGACCAGGGCGTGGTTCGGCGCATGACCGAAGACGTGAAAAACACCCACATCGTGCGTTCCAGCCTGTATATGGCGCGCGAGCTATCGATTAAAACCGTCGCCGAAGGGGTCGAGAGCAAGGGCACCTACATCTACCTGATGTCGTCGGGCTGCAACGAGGTACAGGGTTTCTGGATCAGCAAGCCCCTGCCGTTGAACGATTATATCAGCCTGTGCCGCAGCCAGCCGCAATGGCCATCATCGTCCTTCGGGCTACTTTACAACGCCTGGATCAATCATATTTCCTATCGCCACAAGGTTCTTGATGCGGCCTTGACTTTGTTCATGACCGGGCCCGAAGAATGGCGATCATTGCCGAAAATGGACCTGGTCCACAGCCCCGCCCGGTGCCGGTTGGGCCAGTGGTACATAGGCGAGGTCGGCGGCGACACCGACAACCGGTCGGTCAAACGCCTGGAAGAACCGCACCGCCTGATGCACGCCGCCGGGGCGTCCCTGATCAAGGCCATCCGGACCCAGGCGGGAACCCGCGATATCAACCGCGCCACTCGTATTTTCCTGGAATATTCCGACGTGGTTGATGCCGAAGTGTCGCGCATTGTCGAGCGCGATCTGGAACGCACGCTTGATGAAACCGCCAACAGCGGAACCGGCGAAATCCCGTCGGTCGAAAACCTGATTAAAGCCTACGATATGGAATAGGTCGGCGGCCAGGGTCGCGGCGGGGTTTGGTATAATTCCCTATAATAGGAAAATTATCTTGACATTATCATCCTAATCGCCTATGCTCCTCCACTCTCGCGATTGTTTCCGCGAGGCGGGGCGCGAAACGCGCTCCGGGCATCGAATTTAAGGTGCGCCCGCAGGCTGTAGCAGGGCCC
>CBFDVE010000303.1:0-3742 GCA_965613205.1 uncultured Rhodospirillaceae bacterium | reverse complement strand
CGAAGGACTGCTGTGGCGATCTCTATGGGTTCTTATTAACGCTCGATGGTATTAGGTCGATTTAGCGGGATAAATCCCAATCGGGGATCAGGTCGAAGGCGACGACCAGTCTTTCTTCGTCGCTGGAAAACGGGATGGTGCGGTGGAACAGAGACGATGGGAACAACACCACCTGCCCCACTTGCGGCGTGATCACCCTGGTCGGGTAATCCTTCAGGACCGGATAGTCGAACCCCCACAAGCCGAATTCTATGGCCCCTTCCTGCGCCTTGATGGCCTTCGGCATGTGCAGATATATAACCCCGCTGAGCCAACCGTCCGGGTGTATATGGGAGTCTTGAAAGCCGCCCTGTTGCAGGCGCACAAACCAGCCCTTTAACGTCGGCTGATCGGTCCAGCACTGGACGAAGCGGTTGTCCGCTGAGGCTCGCCGTTGATGATAACGTCCGATGCGGTCACGAAAGATGTCGCCCAGTTCGGCGATCTTGCCCTGGGGCTTGTCAAACAGGCTGTTCAGGGTCTGATAGCCTTTGGTCGTGGCGATGCCCTTGGGTTGCCAGATAATGGCCTGGGCGGTCAACTCGTCGATCAGGGCGGCGATGAAGTCATCGGCTATGGCGATGCCGTCACCACGCTCGAACACTTCGACGAAATCCAGCGGCGACGGGCAAAAAGGGAATGGGTCCGGGGTTCCCCATTGCTGGGCGGCGTAGGCGCTGATGGCGGCGCCGCGAATGTTGCTGTCCTGGGCCGTAATCAGTTTTTGCCGTTGCTGATCAAATTCATCACGGCGACCCAGGGCGAACAGGCATTCCAACAATTTGGCGCTGGAGATCAGGGTATTGGCCAACCGGTAACTATCCACCGCTTCGTCCAAGCGGCCCAGGTCCTGCAAAATTGTGCCCATGTTGGTGTGCACCTGATGATCGTTGGGGGTGAGCGCCAAACTACGGCGGTAACTGGTCAGGGCTTCTTGCCGTTGGCCCAGATCCTTTTGCGCGGCGGCCAGATTCTTATGCGCCTGGGAAAATTCCGGGTGGCGGCGGATGGCCTGGTTATAGCAATCGATGGCCTCTTGCGAGCGGTCGGAACTGTAGAGGGCGTTGCCCAGATTGTAATAGGCCAGCACATGTTCCGGGTTCAGCGCAATCGCCTTGCGATGGCTTTCGATGGCCTCTTCGACCCGCCACAGGGCACCTTGAGAAATACCCATATTGTCATGGGCATCTGCGGCATCGGCGAACAGGTTGTTCAGGGCGATCGCCATGGCGTAGCTTTCCAGCGCCTCTTGCTCGCGGCCAAGCCCATGCAGAACCAGACCCATGTTATTATGGGCCATGGCGTTCGCCGGATTGGCGGCAATCGACCGGGTCAGGAAATCGTGAGCCCCATCATTGTTGCCGGTCTGATGGGCGATGACACCGAGCAGATTAAGGGCGTCGGGCTGGTTTGGTTCGATCCGAAGAATTTGCCGATAGATATCTTCCGCCTGATCCAACTGCCCGGCGTTGTGATGCTGCACGGCCAGGTCCAGGGCTTGCGGGACCGTGATCTCGTCCTTGCCCCTGCCTTTTCCTTTCGGTTTTCGACGCCCGGCCACGGCTATGCCTGGCCCGTGCCGGTGGACAGGTCAATCCAGTCCTGTTCGCTTAGAACCGTCACCCCCAGTTCCTGCGCCTTGCGCGCTTTCGACCCGGCATCGGCACCGACAATGACAAAGTCGGTCTTTTTCGACACCGACCCGGCGACTTTGGCCCCCAGGGTTTCGGCCCGTGCCTTGGCTTCGCCCCGGCTCATGTTTTCCAGCGTGCCGGTGAAGACAACGGTCTTGCCGGTGAAAGCCGACGATACCACGTCGCTGGCGACATGATCCGCCACGGCCAGTTCGGACTGTAAATCATCCAGCACCTGTCGGTTGTGCTGTTCATCAAAAAAGTCGATCAGGTCCTGGGCCATGGCCGGGCCGATGCCGTCGATATTGACCAGGTCGTCAAAGGCCTCAGAGCCGTCAATTTTTGCCGCCACCATGGCCGTTCGCCAGTGTTCCAGCGAGCCGTACTGGCGGGCCAGTAATTTCGCCGTGGCCTGGCCAACCTGATGAATGCCGAGGGCGTAGATAAAGCGGTGCAGGGCAATTTCGCGTTTGGCTTCGATGGCCGCCGCCAATTTGCCAACGGACTGTTCGCCCCAGCCTTGCCGTTTGGCAAGGTTATCTGAGTGGTCCCGCAATCGAAAAATATCGGCGGGGGTTTTGATCAGGCCGTCTTTGAGGAATGTTTCGATGTGTTTGGCCCCCAGCCCGTCCATGTCGAAGGCGTCTCTGGAGACGAAATGTTTGAGCCGTTCGAGCGCCTGGGCCGGACAGATCAGGCCGCCGGTACAACGCCATCTGGCCTCGCCTTCTTCCCGCGTCGCCCGAGAGCCACAGTCGGGGCAGGTGTGGGGAAACGTGTAGGGTTTGCTGTCCCTTGATCGTTTTTCCGGCACCACGCCGACAACCTGGGGGATCACGTCACCGGCCCGTTGAATGATCACCGTGTCGCCAACTCGAATATCTTTTCGGGCTATTTCGTCTTCATTGTGCAGGGAGGCGTTGGAAACGACCACGCCGCCGACGGTGACCGGTTGCAACCGGGCCACCGGAGTCAACGCGCCGGTGCGACCGACCTGAATGTCGATGGATTTGAGCGTCGTGGTCGCCTGTTCGGCGGGAAATTTATGGGCGATGGCCCAGCGCGGCGCACGGGCGACGAAGCCCAGGCGATCCTGCCAGTCCAGCCGATTGACCTTGTAGACAATGCCGTCGATATCGTAAGGCAGGTCGGCGCGGTCATTGGCCACCTTGTCGTAGTGGGCCAGTACGGCATCCAGGTCGGCGCACAGTTTTGATTCCGGGTTGACCGGAAATTTCCACTGGCGGAATTTTTCCAGTATGCCCCAGTGGGTTTCGGCAATGGGAGAGCTGACCGAACCGAGTGCATAGACGAAAAATGACAGGGGCCGGGTCGCCGTGATGGTGGCGTCCAACTGGCGCAAGCTTCCGGCGGCGGCGTTGCGGGGATTGACAAAAACCTTGTCACCGCTTTTTTCCTGGGCGGCGTTGAGGGCGGCAAAATCCTGCCTGGCCAGATAAACCTCGCCGCGCACTTCCAACAGATCGGGGACATTCTCCGATAGTGTCTTTGGCAGTTCTTGCAGGGTGCGCACGTTAGCGGTGACATCTTCACCGCTCGCCCCGTCGCCACGGGTCAGGGCCTGGACGAAGCGGCCCTTTTCGTAGCGTAAGGATATCGACAGGCCGTCGATTTTGGGTTCGGCGACCATTTCCAGCGGGATCGAAGGATCATCGCCCAGTTCTTTCAGGAAGCGGCGAATACCGTCAAAAAAATCGGCCACATCTGTCTCATCGAAGGCATTGCCCAAAGATAGCATGGGCTGGGCATGGGCCACTTTGCGAAATCCGGCGGCGGGGGCGGCACCGACTTTTTTTGACGGGCTGTCGTCGCCAACCAGGTCCGGAAACCGGGCTTCCAGTTCGTCGCTGCGCTTTTTCAGGGCATCGTAATCGGCGTCGTTCAGGGTTGGCGCATCCTGCTGGTGATAGGCCAGATCGTGTTTGGTAATCTGCCGTGCCAGATCGGCCAGTTCGCGGCGGGCCGCTTGCCGGCTCAACTTCACCGCCATCACCCGGCACTCTCTAGCAGGCTGTCGGCGGCGGCGCGGGCTTCATTGGTGATCTTGG
>CBFDVE010000302.1:0-3752 GCA_965613205.1 uncultured Rhodospirillaceae bacterium | reverse complement strand
ATGGACGCCGTGATATGATTTTCTTTCCCGCCATCGATTTGAAAGACGGGGCCTGCGTACGTCTGGTTCACGGCGACATGAACCAGGCCACCGTGTTCAGCGACAGCCCCGGCGATCAGGCGCTTGCCTTTGCCGAAGCGGGCTGCGACTGGCTGCATGTGGTCGACCTGAACGGGGCCTTCGCCGGCCAGCCGGTCAATGGCGATGCGGTCAAATCAATTCTTGCGGCGATAGAAATCCCCGTGCAACTGGGCGGCGGCATCCGTGATCTGGCGACCATGGCCCTGTGGCTGGAGGCCGGAATCCGGCGGGTCATTTTGGGCACGGTGGCCTTGCGCGACCCGGATCTTGTGCGCCGGGCGTGCCAGGAATTCCCCGGTCGGGTCGCCGTCGGCATCGACGCCCGCGATGGCCTGGTCGCCGTCGAGGGCTGGGTGGAAGTTTCCGACATGCCGACACTCGACCTGGCCCGCAAATTTGAAGACGCCGGAGTCAGCGCTATAATTTTCACCGACATCGGCCGCGACGGGGCCATGGCCGGGCCCAATGTGGCGGCAACGATCAAATTGGCCAGGGCCATTTCCACCCCGGTGATAGCCTCGG
The DNA here is from genome assembly GCA_965613205.1 of uncultured Rhodospirillaceae bacterium. Taxonomy (GTDB): domain Bacteria; phylum Pseudomonadota; class Alphaproteobacteria; order Rhodospirillales; family JABHCV01; genus CAZZKE01. The sequence continues at coordinate 3,149 of CBFDVE010000302.1, read as the reverse complement.
GCGGGGTCTCGTCCATGGATGATCTGATCGCCCTGCAAAAAGCCGGTGGCGACTTGCTGGAAGGGGTGATCAGCGGTCGCGCCGTCTATGATGGCCGTATCGACCCGGCGGCGGCGGCGGCGCTGCTCAGATGTTAAAGGCCCGCATCATTCCCTGCCTGGACGTGCAAAACGGGCGGGTGGTCAAGGGCGTCAACTTCGTCGATCTGATCGACGCCGGCGACCCGGTCGATGCGGCCAGTGTCTACGACAAAGCCGGGGCCGACGAGCTGACCTTTCTCGATATCACCGCCAGCCACGAAAACCGCGAGACCATTTTCGACGTGGTCTCGCGCACGGCGGAAAAATGCTTCATGCCCCTGACCGTCGGCGGCGGGGTACGGACGACGGAAGATATCCGCCGCCTGCTGCTGGCCGGGGCCGACAAGGTGTCGATCAATACCGCCGCCGTCAACGATCCTGATTTCGTCCGCCGGGCGGCGGAAAAATTCGGCTCCCAGTGCATTGTCGTGTCGCTCGATGCCAAATCCACCGGCCCGGACAGTTTCGAAATTTTTACCCACGGCGGCCGCAACGCCACCGGCATTGACGCGGTCAACTGGGCCAAACGCATGACCGATTACGGGGCCGGAGAAATTCTGCTGACCTCCATGGACCGGGACGGCACCAGGCAGGGCTTTAATATCCCCCTGACCCGGGCCATCGCCGACAGCGTCTCTATCCCGGTGATTGCCTCGGGCGGGGTCGGCACACTGGAGCATCTGGTCGAGGGCATTCGTGATGGACATGCTTCAGCGGTGCTGGCGGCCTCGATTTTTCACTTCGGCACCTATACCATAGAGCAGGCGAAAACCCACATGGCGGCGGCGGGGCTCGCCGTTCGTCCTAATGGCGAGGTATAATCCATGACCGGCAATATTGCCGATAGCGGTGTTCTCGAAGGCCTGTTTGAAGTCATCAAAAGCCGTCACGGGCACAGCCCGGAAAGCTCCTACACGGCCAGACTGCTGGCCCGCGGGCGCGGCGAGATCGCCCGTAAACTGGGTGAGGAAGCGACCGAGACCATCGTCGCGGCGCTCAGTGAGGGGGACAATGAGGTCATCGCCGAAAGCGCCGATCTGCTTTATCACTTACTGGTGCTGTGGTCCGAAATGGACATCGACCCGGCCGATGTGTGGGCCGAACTGCAACGCCGCGAAGGCATTTCCGGCATCGATGAAAAAAATTCCCGGCCCAAAAAATAAACACCACAAGTTGGAGTGAGCCAAATGGCCCATGATGCCGAAGCCCATGATCCCGAAGCCCATGATCCCGAAGCCTATGATCCCGAAAATATTTTCGCTCGAATCCTGCGCGGTGAAATTCCCTGCGACAAGGTTTACGAAAGCGATCACGCCCTGGCCTTTCACGATATCAACCCCCAGGCCCCGGTCCATGTGCTGGTCATACCCAAGGGAGCCTACGTCAGCATGGATGATTTCTCGGCCCAGGCGAGCGACGCCGAAATTGCCGGATTCGTGCGCGCCGTCGGCCAGGTCGCCCGCGATCTGGGCGTCGTCGACAAGGGCTTCCGCACGCTCGCCAACAACGGCCCCCAGGCCCATCAGGAAGTGCCCCATCTGCACATGCACATTTTCGCCGGGCGCGATCTGGGCGGCATGATCAAGCGCTTTCAAGATTGACGTTTCCCCGTGAGTGACCGGCGCGAGCCCCATAACCTGGCCGGTATTACGTATATCTTGGGCGGAGTCGGACTGCTGACCCTGATGGACAGTGTCGCCAAGTGGCTGGTCACGGCCGATTATTCGGTCATGCAGATCCTCGCCCTGCGCGGCTGGATCATTGTCGTTGGCATGTTTTTTCTGCTGCCCCGCTTAGGTGGGCTGGCGGCCCTGAAAACCGCCCGCCCCCTGCATCACCTGGTTCGCGCCGGAGCCGGTTTTTTCGCCCCCCTGTTTTTTTTCACGGCCCTTAAAACCCAGCCCCTGGCCGACACCACGGTGATCTTTTTCGGCGGTTCGACATTTCTTCTAACCGCCTTGTCCGTGCCCCTGTTCAAAGAACCGGTCGGACGCCACCGCTGGGCCGCCATTGCCGTTGGCTTTATCGGCGTGCTCGTCGCCGCCCGGCCCGGCAGCTCGGTTTTCCAAATCGAATCCCTGTATGCCATCGGGGCCGGAGTGTCCTATGCCCTGCTGATGCTGGCGACCCGCTGGCTCGGCCCGACCGAAGGTATTTTCAGGCAGGTGTTTTACTATAATCTGGGTCTGGCGGTGGTCGGCAGCATCGCCCTGCCCGTGGTCTTCAAGCCCATGCCCCTGACCGATACGGGTGTTTTGCTGACCATGGCGGTGCTCGCCGTCGGCGGCCATTATTGCCTGACACGTGCCTTCAACATGGCCCCGGTCGGCCTGTTGGCGCCGTTCGAATATTCGGCTCTGGTGTGGGCGGCGGGGCTTGGCTACATATTCTGGAACGACATTCCCTCAGACTCTGTTTTGGCCGGGGCCGCCATCATCGTCGCCAGCGGCCTCTATGTGGCCCACCGGGAAGCCCTGGCCGGGCGCAAGAAAAAGATCAGGCCAGTTTCCTCAAGTCGCTGCGGCCAGGTTGCAGGCGGCGGTAAGACAGCGCCTCGGCGATGTGAATGCGGCCAACCGGCAGGTCTGCGGCCGCGCCGGTTTCGACCGCCTCGAGATCGGCCAGGGTACGCGCCACCCGCAACACCCGGTGATAGCCCCGGGCCGATAAACCCATGCGCCCGGCGGCTTCCACCAGCAACGCCCTGGCCCTGTCGTCGGCGGCGACAACCTGGTCCAGCAGTTTACCGTCGGCCTCTGCGTTGGTGCGAATTCCCCGATGACCGGCATAACGGGTTTTCTGAATTTGCCGGGCGCCGGCCACACGGGCGGCGATATCGGCCGATGTTTCCGCCGGCGGCGGCAGGGACAGGTCGGCGACCGATACGGCGGCCACATCCACATGCAAATCGATGCGATCAAACAGCGGGCCTGAAATTTTCGCCTGATAATCTCCGGCGCAGCGCGGCGCCCGCGAACAGGTCCGGCCCGGATCGTCCAGATATCCGCAGCGGCACGGGTTCATGGCGGCGATCAACTGGAAGCGCGACGGGTAGGTCACATGGGCGTT
>CBFDVE010000301.1:0-3754 GCA_965613205.1 uncultured Rhodospirillaceae bacterium | reverse complement strand
CCAGCCCTCATCATATCGCCGTTCGGGTGATCGAAGAGAGCTACGACGACGACGCCGACAGATCGTTCTCGAAAATTATCTACAAGGAACAAAAGGGCAAGGAAGAGAATAAGCCGAAAAAACAGGTCTCGAAAAAGAAGAAGGGCAGCGGCAGCGCCGGAACGGTCAAAAAGAAAAAGAAGAAGAAAAAAGGTAGTTTCTCCAGCAGCATGATCATCCTGGTCATCAGCGTCGGCGGCATCGGCATTGGCCTGCTGGCCCTGGTCGCCGTGATGATCGCCAAATTCGGCTGATCTGAAATCAGGGCAGACTTTTCATAAAATCTTCGGTCAGATCGACGATATCTTCGGCGTAAAAATCCCGGAAGAAATGGTCGGCACCGTCAATAACCTGGAAGCGAACGCCCGGTAGCGATGATTTCGCCATCTTTTCAACCAGGTCCGGAACCACCTGGTCTTCCGAGGCGGCGATCACCAGGACCGGTTTTTTTACCCGCGCCAAAGTGCGGGGCGTGTCTTTCATAGGATTGTCCTGGTAGTAGCTGACGAAGGAACGGGCGGAAACCGTGGCATTCCGGCAATACAAAAAATCGACATTTTGGATCATCTCGTTGCCCTTACCAGTAGAAACCAGCATTTTCATCTGTTCCAGCAGGACCGAAAGCCGCTTTTCATAGCGCTTATTATAGTTTTTGGCGACTTTTGCATAATCCCAGGTTGCCGGGGCGATCAGGACGCCGCCGCGAACGATCGGGTTATTGTTATCGGCCAGATACCAGGCGGTCTGGTTGCCACCCCGGGAATGGCCGAGCACCAGGATACTATCGGTGCCCTTTTTTTCCAGCCAGCCGACCCAGCCGGCAATTTCATCGATGGCATCCGTGTGGCGGTGGTCGATAGGCCGGGCACAATCGAAATTGCCATGACGGTTATCGAGCCCCAGGCTTAAATTGATCGCCAGCGAGCTCAACGAACGTTCCAGAAACAAAGATTGCAGGGTGGTGATAATTTCCGTCTTGTTGTGGGAGAGAGTGCCGTGGGTGATCAGGATAATTCCGTCTTCCAGGGACTTGCCGTCGGCCAGTTCCAGGTTGCCGTTCAGGGTCATGCCGTTCAGCGACATGGTCACTTCTTCGGCTTTCGCCAGACCCGGAAATAGCGAAATACCGGCGTTAATGAGAACGCTCAACGCAATCGCCCATTGGATTTTACGAATTTTCATAATGCAGACACCCATAAAGACAAACAAACACCACTATTCAGACAAGGCGTTTCCTGCCGCGGCGAAAAATCTACCGACCCTCAGTTTCAGTGTATATACTTAATAACAGGGGATAATTGATGATACACAATATGCGCCAGGAAGGCCAATCCCGTATTGAGCCGTATCTTCGGCGGCTTTATGGATATGCTTTCGGATTAGCCGGGAATTCTCATGACGCCAACGACCTGGTGCAGGAAAGTGCGCTCAAGGCGTTGACTGCGAAACGAGTTCCCGATGATGAAAATGCTTATCGTGCATGGCTTTTCAAAATACTGAAAAACAGTTTTATCGATAGTCTGCGCAAGAAGGCCCGCGACCCATTGCCGCTTGACGAGGAAATAACCCACACTCAAGTGGAATTTTTCGGGGCCGACGAACGTATTATTGATGTGGTCACCGTAAAACTGGCTTTGTCCAAATTGTCGAGCAAGCATCACCGGATAATTTCGCTGGTCGATATAGCCGGTTTGAGCTACGCGGAATCCGCAGAAGAACTGGGAATTCCCGCAGGAACAGTGATGAGTCGGGTCAGCCGCGCACGTCGGGCACTGGCGGATTTGATTGAGGTGGACAATGTCAGGCCACTGGGAACACACATGGGCAGGCGCCGTAACAGAGAACAACGATGGACGAAGAAATAAATTTTGAAATCCTGAATGCCTACGTCGATGGAGAACTTGATGCCGCGGAAGTGGCCGATGTGGCCCTGGCCGTTGCCAATGACAGCGACCTCGCCCATCAGGTCGTTATTCTGACCAGGGTCCGGTCAGCGTTGATAGAGGCCGTTGATGTGCCCGCAGTCAACTTCGCTACGGACAGACAAAAACGCTCATATCGGCCTCTGTTGGCCGCCTGTGTCGCCTTCCTGGTGTTGACCGCCGGGGTCCTGGCGGTTACCGGTCTTTACCAGCGATCAGCATCACCGGACTGGTTTGTCGCGGTCGCCAGCGCGCACACGAATTGGCCAGACGATAAAGCGGACTCTGAGGGCCCCGCGATCCCGGTCGATTTTTCCGGTGCCGGGATATTTCGGGGTGCCTTTATCCCCACACTGGAAGCCGCCAGGCTTTACATAACCCATATCAACGAGACCACCGGGCCGACCGACGCGGAGCAGATCATCGTCAGGTACCGGGGAACTCGTGGCTGCCGTATCACTCTGTTTATTTCGACCGAAGCCCTGGCATTTCCGTTGGAAAAAAAGCTTTTCAAAAAAGGTCGGCAACAGGCCTATGCCTGGCGCAATGGTAAATATGGCTACGGCGTTATTGCCGAAGGGATGGATATTTCCCGCTACCAGTTGATTGTCGAGACCCTTTATAAAGCAATCAGACGCTATCAGCCCATCGATCAGGAAACCCGTGTTGCCCTGGGCGAAAGTCGCCGAAATAGTGTCCCCTGCCAGGTTTAGGTCTATGACCTGAGGCCATAGACCTAAAAAAATAGGGGTACTCAGGGAATAAATACGGTCGCTCGGTCGTTTATTCTCAGATTGCCGCAGTTTTCCTTAACGTTGGAGGCTGTGGTGCAGGGTTTTCGACAAGGGGATTACGCACAATATGTCCGGTCTCGACCTGAAAGGTTAATTTCGGTTGCGGCCAGATTAAGGACGATTGCATGAAGTTCGCCGTTAACTCGGCGACAACAAAAACAACACTCGTACAATCGGTCCGAAGCGCCTCTGTTGAAAAGCCCGCCATTTGAGAAACATTTTGGTGTGCGCATGTCTAATCGCGCCCACCAAAATGGGGTAAGCGTCAGAAATCATTCAGGGGACGAAACTATTTTTTATACCAAAAAGCATCCAGCCCTTCTGATCATGGGCATCATTTTAGTCGCCATCGCCTATATGGCGGCTTCCGGCACGATGGGCGGTTTGATCAGTGTATTGGGAGCCAAGAAATATGTCGCCGAGATGGTCGGCATCGGATATTCGTTCGGTGCTTTGGCGGTCATCGTCGGTGCCTGGCACATGTTTGGCACCCATTCGGAAGGCAGCGCGGATTATTATCTGTCCACGGTCGCCGGGGTGATTTTCATCTTGCTGGTGGCCATGCTTGTTCGCTGGTATGGCGCGCCCTGGGTTGCGGTGATGAGCAAGTCCATGGGCCCGGTCATGGGCGCCAAGTATCTGCATCAGGTGCTGGGGCTTAACTATATCGTCATCGGCATTGTCGCCGGGATCGTCATTGTCAATGTATTCGGCATTCCCGCCTGGGCCGAAAACGGTGTCCGCCTGTCGCGGCTTGGTCTGAAAACCGGTGTTATCCTGCTCGGCACACTCTACAGCCTTGCCGAATTGCAGCAGTTGGGCAAATTGTCGGTGGTCCTTGTCGGCTTCTTCGTTCTCGGATCCGTTGGTATGGTTCTCTGGCTCGGTCGGGCCCGGAAAATTCCCAATTCAATGGCCGGCGTTTTATCGGCCGGCATGGGGGTTTGCGGGGTCTCGGCGACGGTCGCCGCGGCACCCGTGGTGCAGGCCAAATCGGTG
>CBFDVE010000300.1:0-3758 GCA_965613205.1 uncultured Rhodospirillaceae bacterium | reverse complement strand
CTGGTGCCAACGCTGATCGCCCAGATGGGCCAGGCCTTCCCCGAACTGGTGCGGGCCGAGGCCCTGATTACGGAAACTTTGAAACTGGAGGAAACCCGCTTCAAGAAGACCCTGGACAGAGGCCTGAAACTGCTCGACGCGGAAACCGCCGATCTGGGCGAGGGCGGCGTGCTCAATGGCGAAACCGCGTTCAAGTTGTACGATACCTACGGTTTCCCCCTGGACCTGACGCAAGACGCCCTGCGCGCCCGCTCCATGAGTGTGGATGAACAGGCTTTCAACAAAGCCATGGAACGGCAACGGGCCGAAGCCCGCGCCGCCTGGTCCGGTTCCGGTGACGCGGCGACGGAAACCATCTGGTTCGAATTGCGCCAGGACCTGGGCGCGACGGAATTTTTTGGCTACGATTCAACTAACGCCGAAGGCAAAATCCTGGCCCTGGTCAAGGATGGATCGGTCGTCAGCAAAGTAAAATCGGGCGATACCGTGTCAGTGATCGTCAATCAAAGCCCGTTCTACGGCGAGTCCGGTGGCCAGATGGGTGACCAGGGCACCTTGTTCAGCGAGTCGGCCCGCATGGTCGTGGCCGATACCCAGAAAAAGCTCGGCGACCTGATCATCCATGTGGGCACGCTGGAAAAGGGTCAATTGGCGGTCGGTGACGATGTCGCCCTAAGCGTCGATGTGACCCGGCGCTCGGCCCTGCGGGCCAATCATTCGGCGACCCATTTGTTGCACGAAGCCCTGCGCCGTGAACTGGGCGATCATGTCACCCAAAAAGGATCCCTGGTTGCGTCCGACCGCTTGCGTTTCGACATCAGCCACCCCAAGCCGGTTGCCCCCGAAGAGCTTTCCGGCGTCGAGCAATCGGTCAACGACCAGATCAGGAAAAATTCCACTGTCACCACATTGTTGATGACCCCCGATAAAGCCATCGCCGCAGGAGCCATGGCCCTGTTCGGGGAAAAATACGGCGATGAAGTGCGGGTCGTTTCCATCGGGGCCGAAGGGGATCAATCCTATTCGACGGAATTGTGCGGCGGCACTCATGTCTCGCGTACCGGCGATATTGGCCTGGTCCGGGTGGTCAGCGAAAGTGCGGTGGCCGCCGGGGTCCGCCGCATCGAGGCGTTGACCGGCCAGGCGGCGCTGGACTATCTGGAAAACCAGGAACGCGCCTTACAACAAACCGCATCCCTGCTGAAAATTCAACCGGCCGATGTGCCGGACCGGGTCGCCGGCCTGATCGATGATCGCAAACGGCTGCAACGCGAACTGGCCGAGGTGCGCAAGAAACTGGCCGCCGGTGGCGGTGGCGGCGATGGCCCGGCGAGCGAGACCAGGGATGTCGGTGGCATATCCTATTGTCCCCGCCTGCTCGACGACATGCCGGCCAGGGAACTGAAAGGCCTGGCCGACGATATCAAGACGCAAATCAAGTCCGGCGTGGTCGCCCTGGTGGCGGTCAATGACGGCAAGGTCTCCCTGGTGGTCGGCGTCACCGATGATTTAACCGACAACATCGATGCGGTCGAACTTGTCCGGGCCGGATCACTCGCCGTTGGCGGCAAAGGCGGCGGCGGTCGGTCTGATATGGCCCAGGCCGGGGGGCCTGATGGCGGCAACGCCCAGGCCGCCCTGGACGCCATTGCCGGGGCCTTGGCCGGAGACACGCGGCCATGACCATTTTGCGTTATTTTCGCGGCAACTGGCGCTCGCCGGAAGTCCTGATCATCCTGATGGCCATCGCCATGCCCTTGTCCCTGTCGACCTGGATGGCGGTGATCAACAATTTCGCCATCGAACGGGCCGCCTTTACCGGGGTCGAATGGGGATTTTTGCAAAGTTTGCGCGAGGTGCCGGGCTTTCTGGCCTTCGGCGTGGTGTTGTTGCTGCTGTTGATCGGCGAACAAAAACTGGCCTTGGTCGCCCTGTTGTTGCTCGGTATCGCGACCTCGGCGACGGGCTTTTTCCCGACAGTGGTCGGCCTCTATGCGACGACCGTGCTCACGTCCTTGGGCTTTCATTATTATGAAACCATCAACCAGTCCCTGGCCTTGCAGTGGATCGGCAAGGAAAAGGCGCCACACTTTCTCGGTCAGGTGATTGCCGCCGGATCATTTGCCGGTCTGATCGCCTTCACCCTGATCTGGCTGTTTCTCGACCTGGGCGGGTTTACCATGGAAACCGTGCTGCTGGTCGGCGGCGGCGTTAGCATTGCGATCACCACATTCTGCTGGCTGGCGTTCCCGAAATTTCCCCACAAGGTGGAACAGCGCAAGAAACTGTATCTGCGGGGCCGTTACTGGCTTTACTACGCCATTACCTTTATGGCCGGGGCCCGGCGGCAGATATTTGTTGTTTTTGCCGGGTTCCTGATGGTCGAGAAGTTCGGCTTCGACGCCTCTGCCATCGCCTTGATGTTCCTGGCCAATGGGGCCTTGAATATGTTCATCGCGCCGAAGATCGGCAGGTTTATCGGTCGCTATGGAGAACGCCGGGCGTTGATGCTGGAATACATCGGCCTGATCGGTGTTTTTACCGCCTATGCCTTTGTCGATACGGCCTGGATCGCGGTGGTGTTGTATATTATTGATCACATGTTTTTCGCCATGGCCATTGCCGTTAAAACCTATTTCCAGAAAATTGCCGATCCGGCCGATATTGCCTCCCAGGCCGGTGTCGCCTTTTCCATCAATCACATCGCAGCCGTGATCATTCCTGCCGCCTTCGGGTTCCTGTGGCTGGTTTCGCCGGCCTACGTATTTTTGTGCGGGTCCGCCATGGCGGTCGTGTCACTTGTTTTGGTGCGCTTGGTCCCAGCCAACCCCAGTCCGGAAAACGCCGCCCTGATCGGTCGTTACAAGGGCGTTGCCAGCGCCGCCGAATAGGCCCCTATACCTTTTGGTCTTAATGTGCCCGAGGATATGTGTGTAGGATAGGCCCCCATGGATAGCCTGTTTCAATTGGTGCCTGAATTGCTCAGGGCACGGACGATGGTCGAAGAGCTGCTGGCCTGGCTGGCGGCCAACGTCTTTGTTCTCGGGCCGTTGTTGCAGATCATCACCGTCGGCGTCGCCTTCCTGCTCGCCCGGATGATTTCACCGCGGCTCGAAGCCCTGTTGGCCAGTGCCACGCCAACGGTCGGCTACGAGCGGTATTTCAACAATGTAGTGCGTTTTATCACACCGTTGATACTGCCGGTGATCTGGATCGTTATTCAGTGGTTCAGTGTTATTGCGGCGGCTCAGATCGGCTGGTCGACGCAACTGATTGGCGGCGTAGTCAGCTTGCTGACGGCGTGGATCATCATCCGTCTGGCCTCCAGCGTGGTCGCCAACGCGGCCTGGTCGAAAGCCATTGCGATGATCGCCTGGACCATCGCGGCGCTCAATATCGTTGGCTGGCTGGAACCGGCGACGACGGTGCTTGACAGCATGGCGATCCAGTTTGGTGAGGTTCGGGTTTCAGTGCTGGGCGTCGGCAGGGCAGTGGTGGCGATGGCCTTCCTGCTCTGGCTGGCCGGTTTTTCCGCCGGGGCGCTGGAACGGCGCATCGCCCGGATGCCTGGGGTGTCGCCATCGGCCCGGGTTTTGATCGGCAAGTTCCTTCGAATAATCTTGTTCACCATCGCCTTCGTACTGGCGCTCAACAGCGTCGGCATCAATATCAGCCGCGCCATCGGGCCCGCGCGCGTCGCGCTCGAAATAAAATGGCCGCACCGCCAGGCCGGCCTTGGCAAACGCCGCCGCTTCGGC
>CBFDVE010000299.1:0-3770 GCA_965613205.1 uncultured Rhodospirillaceae bacterium | reverse complement strand
GGGCTATTCCGGCGGCGGCAAAAAAATGATCGCGGAATTCGAAGACCGTCAGGCGGAGAATTTCAGCGACGATCCGTTCCGGGTCTACGGGCTTGGCCTGAACCACAAGCACATCCCGGAAATCACCAAATGGAGCGGGCTCGACCATGCGCCCTTGTTCGTGCCCAGCATCGGCCGGTTTCGCCAGGGCATGATTGTCCAGGTGCCGCTGCAACTGTGGTCGCTGGCGACAGCACCTGGCCCCGAAGACGTGCAAAAAATCCTCGCCGATCACTATGCCGGGCAGCGATTCATGAACGTACTATCCATGGCAGAGACATCGGCCATGAACGGTCTTCAACCCCAGGGCCTGAACGGCACCAGCGAAATGCACTTACATGTGTTTGGCAAAGGTGACCAGGCGGTGGTCATGGGGCTGGTCGATAACCTCGGCAAGGGGGCCTCGGGCCAGGCGGTGCAGAACCTGAATATTATGTTGGGTGTGCCGGCTCATACGGGACTAGACTCCGGCCATATGACACTGGATTGATTCCCGTGCGGGTGGGGGAGGGCAGATCATGAATGATCAGGATGTTCTGTTGCAGCCCTACCGGCTCAAGCACCTGACCTTAAAAAACCGCATCATGTCGAGCGCCCACGAACCGGCGTATTCGGAAGACGGTTTGCCGAAAGACCGCTACCGCCTGTATCATGTGGAAAAGGCCAAGGGCGGCATTGCCCTCAACATGACCGCCGGGTCGGCCATTGTGTCACCCGATTCTCCGGCCGCGTTTGGCAATTTGCACGCCTATAAAGATGAAATCGTACCGTGGCTGAAACGACTGGTCGATGACTGTCACGATTACGACTGCGCCGTGATGATCCAGTTGACCCACCTGGGCCGCCGCACCAACTGGAATCATTCCGACTGGCTGCCCGTTCTAGCACCCTCTGCCATTCGCGAACCGGCCCACCGGGCCTTTGTCAAACAGGCGGAAGACTGGGACCTGGACCGCATTGTCAAGGACTACGCCGCCGCCGCCGGACGGATGCAGGCGGCCGGTATGGACGGCATCGAGTTGGAAGCCTATGGCCATTTGCTGGACGGCTTCTGGTCACCGGCGACCAATCGGCGTGACGATGAATACGGCGGCACACTCGATAACCGGCTGACCAACGCGGTCTTCGATGCCATCGGGGTGCGCTGCACCGATCTGCCGCTGACCCCCGACCGGGTGCTGGCCGCCATTCGGCAAACGGTCGGCCCGGAATTTATCGTCGGCATCCGCATGGTTGCCGATGAAGACTGGGACAAGGGGTTATCACGCCGGGAAGGCATGGAAATCGCCAACCTGTTGGTCGCCGGTGGCCATGTCGATTTTCTCAACATTATTCGCGGCCATATTGAAACGGACGCGGCGTTGTCGGGCGTTATTCCGGTTCAGGGCATGGCCTCGGCACCGCACCTGGATTTCGCCGGGGAGGTCAGATCGGCGACCGGTTTCCCGGTCTTCCATGCGGCCCGTATCGCCGATGTGGCGACCGCCCGTCATGCCATCGCCGAGGGCAAGCTCGATATGGTCGGCATGACCCGGGCCCATATGGCCGACCCTCATATTGTCCGCAAAATTGCTGCGGGCCGGGAAGATGATATCCGCCCCTGTGTCGGCGCGACCTATTGCCTGGACCGTATTTACGATGGCCACGAGGCGCTTTGCCTGCACAATGCGGCGACCGGTCGCGAGGCGACCATGCCGCATGTGATCACGCCCACGTCCGATACGGCCCGGCGCATCGTCATCATCGGTGCCGGACCGGCCGGGTTGGAAGCGGCGCGGGTTTGCGGTCAACGGGGCCATCATGTCAGTGTCTGGGAAGCCGCCGACCAGCCCGGCGGGCGACGCCCATCGACACCGGAGCGGGCGACACGATGGCCCCGACGGATACGATGCCCCCTCCGACGGACACCATGCCTCCGCCCGACGGCGGCGGCGGGACCTGGCCGGGATCATCGACTGGCGCATGGCCCAGTGCGAGAAGACCTCGGTCGATTTCAGATTCAACAAATGGGCGCAGGCCGATGATGTCAGGGCGGAAAAACCGGATGTGGTGATTGTCGCCACTGGCGGCCTGCCCAATACCTCGATCCTGGAACTCGGCGAAGACCTTGTGCTCTCCACCTGGGATATCCTGTCGGGCGATGTCAAGCCGGGCTCGACCGTGCTGCTGTTCGACGACAATGGCGGCCAGCCCGGATTGCAGGCCGCCGAATTGATCGCCGAGGCCGGATCGGCCCTTGAAATCATCACCCCGGAGCGCTTTTTTGCGCCCGATGTGGGCGGCCTCAACCATGTCCATTACGCCCGTTGTTTCGAAAGCCATGATGTCAAAATCACCATCAACCGGCGCTTGCTGGCGGCCCGAAGGCAGGGCAATCAATTGATTGCCACCGTCGGCAGCGATTATTCCGACCGACGGGACGACCGGACGGTCGATCAGATCGTCGTCGAACACGGCACCCAGCCATTGGATGAGCTTTATTTCGACTTGAAGGAAGGATCGATCAATCGGGGCGAGGTCGATCATTCGGCCCTGATCGAAGGCCGCGCGCAGGATAAAAAAACCAACCGCCAAGGCACCTACCAGTTGTTTCGCATTGGCGACGCGGTGTCGTCCCGCAATGTGCACGCCGCCATCTACGACGCCCTCAGATTGTGCAAGGATTTATGATAGCTGGTGTTGCGCCCATCGTTGGCGTTGATTTAAATATCCAGTCCTTCGGCGAACTGGGCGTTTTCCTGGATGTACTGAAAGCGTTTTTCCGGCTTCTTGCCCATCAGATCTTCGATCAGTCGGCTGGTGGCGCGAGATTCAAGGATTTCATCATCGCTGTGACCGTGCGGCACGGTAATCCGCAGTAAAGTCCGTTTGGCCGGATCCATGGTGGTGTCTTTCAATTGTTTCGACGGCATTTCGCCGAGGCCTTTGAAACGGCTGATCTCGATCTTGCCGCGCCCGGTGAATTCCTTTTTCAGCAACTCGTCCTTGTGGGCGTCGTCCCGTGCGTACATGCTTTTGGCTCCCTGGATAATCCGGTACAGGGGAGGAAGTGCCAAAAACAAATGACCTTTTTCAATTAGTTCCAAGGCTTCTTCGGTGAAAATTTCGATTAAATCTATATCATCTTCATCAGAAATCTCAGTAACAAAAGTGCTTTGTGAACTCGTTTTTTCACCGGCTGATTGTACGGAATTTTTTATTTTCGCTGTGTTTTCTTCGATGACTAAATCATCAAGTGTATCAGATTCCAGATAATGACTGTTTTGATTTTTTTCAAGGGTAGGTATATTTGAATCTTGAAGAGAAAAATCAACAAATATCTCTTTCGCTGTTACGCAAAATTCTTCCAAAATCCCCAATGTTTCCTGACTAATTGGTGTATTCATTTTTGACACATTATTAATGTGTTTTGATAGTAATCGAGTCGTTTGTATAAATTCTTGATTCTCTGTCTTATTTGCTGAATCAGTGAGTTGTTTAATGGCGTTATTCGTCTCCGCGTCAATTGGAGAGTTAGAGATTGATTTTGATTGTTCCTCTATAAACGCTTCAATAATGTAGAGTTGTTTAACCGCATTATCGTTAAGTTCTTGGTCAATGTTACTTTCGGTTTCATTGTTACTCATCCCCTCACTGGTTTTTTTATTGACTAATTTAGTGAGACGATGAATGTATTCTTTAACTTCGTTTTTAGCAGAAATATTATTTTGAAATCGCTCAATAACAAGATA
>CBFDVE010000298.1:0-3781 GCA_965613205.1 uncultured Rhodospirillaceae bacterium | reverse complement strand
GCCAGTCCCGCGACGCAGCCGCGGGGGTCGCGTTTGATGATTCCGCGGGTCATGGTCCAGTGAGCGACCAAGGCGACGACCAGCGGCAGCGCGGTTTGTTTGAGGCAAGTGTCGAAGCCCAGGAATACGCCGGCGACGAAATGGTGACCCGGGTCAGGGAGCGGGAAATTCGCACTCAGTTGATCCGTCAAACCCTGTCAGGCAACAATATCCCCAGGGTCTCGTTGCCCAAGTACGAAGATCAGGGCGAAATACTGAAGTGGCTGTTGAAGGAAAACCTGCCCGGTTATTTTCCCTACACCGCGGGCGTCTTCCCGTTCAAGCGCACCAATGAAGACCCGACCCGCATGTTCGCCGGGGAAGGCGACGCCAAACGCACCAACGCCCGCTTCAGGTATCTGTCCCAGCATTCCGACGCCAAGCGCCTGTCGACCGCCTTTGATTCCGTCACACTCTATGGCAACGACCCGGACGAGCGACCGGACATTTATGGCAAAGTAGGCAATTCCGGAGTTTCCATCGCCACTCTCGATGACATGAAAGAACTCTACGACGGGTTCGATTTGTGCGATCCGGCGACCTCGGTCTCGATGACCATCAACGGCCCGGCACCGACCATTCTGGCGATGTTCATCAATACGGCGCTGGATCAACAGATGGACAAATTCCGTAATGATAACAAAGGCAAAGACCCGACGCCCGAGCAACAGGCCAAGATCAATGCCTGGGTCCACGAAAATGTCCGGGGCACCGTACAGGCCGATATCCTGAAAGAAGACCAGGGCCAGAACACCTGTATTTTCTCGACCGAATTCGCCCTAAAGATGATGGCCGATATTCAAGACTATTTTATCGATCACAAGGTGCGGAATTTCTATTCCGTGTCCATTTCCGGCTATCACATCGCCGAAGCCGGGGCCAACCCGATCACCCAGTTGGCCTTTACCCTGGCCAACGGGTTCACGTTTGTCGAAACCTACCTGGCCCGGGGCATGAAGATCGATGATTTTGCCGCCAATCTGTCGTTTTTCTTCTCCAACGGCATGGACCCGGAATATTCGGTCATGGGCCGGGTGGCAAGGCGCATCTGGGCCACGGCCATGAAATTCCGCTACGGCGCTAACCAGCGCTCGCAAAAACTCAAATATCATATTCAGACCTCGGGCCGGTCCCTCCATGCCCAGGAAATGGATTTCAACGATATCCGCACCACCTTGCAGGCCCTGATCGGCATTTACGATAACTGCAATTCCCTGCACACCAACGCCCACGACGAAGCCTTCACCACGCCGAGCGAAGACAGTGTGCGCCGGGCCCTGGCCATTCAGATGATCATCAACCGGGAATGGGGCCTGGCGATGAACGAAAACCCCAATCAGGGGTCTTTCGTTATCGATGAGTTGACCGACCTGGTCGAACAACAGGTGATGGCCGAATTCGACCGGATTTCGGAACGGGGCGGGGTGCTGGGGGCCATGGAAACCGGCTATCAGCGGGGCAAAATTCAAGACGAGTCGCTTTATTACGAAACTAAAAAGCACGACGGCAGCTTGCCCATCGTCGGGGTCAATACGTTTATCAACCCGAACCGGGACCAGGCCGTTCAGAGCCCCGACCTGTTCCGCTCATCGGACGGCGAAAAGCAAAGCCAGATCGCCCGCCTGAACGACTTCAAGGCCCGCAACAAGGATCAGTCACAACAAATGATCGACCGCCTGAAGTCGGCTGCGACCCGTGGTGAAAACGTGTTCGCGGTTTTGGTCCAGGCGGTACGGCATTGTTCACTCGGGCAAATAACCGACGCCCTGTTTGAAACCGGTGGTCAATACCGGCGCAATATGTGATATGTCGGGGCGTCATGAACGCCAGAAGATCACGAGAAATCCTGTTTGAAATCCATCCCGGCACCGGGCGCGCCGTGCGCGTGGTCGCCATCGACCCGGCCAGCGGCACCGAGGTCATCATGGTCGGTGATTCCAAACTGAGCACGGAAATGCTGAAAAGATCGGCCGCTCGCAAGCTTATGTATGTGCTCGACAAAAAGAAATCCGACCCCAAAAGCTAGTAGCGTGTTGGCATAGCGGGTCGACATATGGTATCAATCTGACATCTGGGAGTGCCCGTATTTAAACCACTCTGCGTCGTCTGGAACGTCTATGCCTTTGCCTGTTGCCATCGCCTGTGATCATGGCGGAATAGATCTGAAAGCGGCCTTGACCCAAGTTCTGCAAGAGCTCGGTTGCCAGGTTCTCGATTTGGGCACAAACAGCACGGATTCAGTTGATTATCCGGATTTCGGTTATGCTATGGGCAGGGTCACAGATTGCCTTTGAATTTTTGTGGAAACCGCTGCTCAAGGCTGGTGTTACGAGGGCCGGATCGCAAATTTGCCCGGTCCTAAATAATAGAAAAATCACTTGATGTCAGGGCAATGCGTGACAATATCTAAATTAATCTAAATTAGTTTGAAAAATACTTGGAACCAAACAAATGAGCAGTAGCGAAGATGCAAATTCAATCCTTGAAAGTATCGGCAATTCCCAGGGTCTAATCCAATTTGAGATGGATGGAACGATCATTGAAGCCAATGAAAACTTTCTCTCGATAATGGGCTATACGGCATCAGAAATCGAAGGTAAGCACCACAGCATGTTTGCTGATGCCGAATTCGCAAAAACTCCAGCGTATGAAGAGTTTTGGGTTAATTTGCGGAGTGGAAATTTCCAGGCAGGCCGGTTCCCGAGAATCCACAAAGATGGTAGCGAGGTGTGGCTCCAGGCTGCCTACAACCCCGTGCTGGGTCCGGACGGGAAGCCTGTCAAGGTCGTCAAAAACGCAGTTGATATTTCGGCTGAGGTCTTGGCACAGGCCGAGTTGGCTAATGACTTCGAAAGAAATGTGAAGGGCGTGGTTAGCATGGTTGCCTCGGCATCCACGGAACTTCAATCTTCATCTGAATCCCTGGCATCGACGGCAGAGGAAGCCAACAGCCAGTCTGGCACCGTTGCGGCGGCATCGGAGCAGCTTGCCGCTTCTATCAGCGAGATATCGGAGCAAGTGTCACGGTCTGCGACAATCTCGCAGTCTGCCGTGGATCAGGCCAAAGATTCCAGCAATAATATTCAGAAACTAGTCGAATCGTCCAATCAGATCGGAAAGGTTATCGGCCTGATTAACGAAATTGCCAGCCAAACAAATCTGCTGGCGTTGAATGCGACAATTGAGGCTGCGCGTGCCGGCGAGGCGGGCAAAGGTTTTGCAGTTGTTGCGGCTGAAGTAAAAAACCTGGCCACCCAGACAGCGCGGGCGACGGATGAAATATCGGGTCAGATCGGTACCATTCAAGATGCCACCAAAAGCGCGATGGTGGCGATCAATTTGATTGCCGAGACCATTGATGAAATCAGCGAGATTTCTACGGCGATTTCGGCCGCGGTTGAGGAGCAGAGTTCTGCTACGCAGCAAGTTTCTAGCAACATCACAGGTGTGACCACGGCATCGGCAGAGACGGGTGAGTCGGCGGAACAGGTTCTCAATGCGGCCAATGAATTGTCTAAACAGGCTGATGTCCTGACTCAGCAAGTCGACGAATTCCTTGAGAAAGTCCGCGCCGGATAGAGTCAGCGAGGAAAAGTGTCGCCGCAATAGCCATTTGCGTTTTGGCGAGCGACGCCGGGATGGACTTTACGACGAACCGCGTCCGGGACCGACCCGGCGTGTCGGCGACAATTGATCACAGATCGAATACCGCTGAGGCCAAACAACCTAACTGAAAATATAG
>CBFDVE010000297.1:0-3804 GCA_965613205.1 uncultured Rhodospirillaceae bacterium | reverse complement strand
CCCGCCTCATCGACAATTTTGTTTCCCTCGGTATGAAAGCGTTGTGGATAGCGGGCCTCTGCAGCCCGGCATATGTCCGGGTAAGCGGACATTGCAACGAAGGCAAAGGCGAAGACAGTCAGACGTTTCAGCCAAAACCAGGAATACTTCTGCTTCGGGTTACAGCCGGACATCTTTCCGCAACCTTGCCGAAGTCCGGTTCCCACCCATTAGCGAACCCTGGATTCCTGATCCGGTCTGGAATGACGATCTCACGGAAACACCAGGCTGATCACCTCGGCCATCACCGCCGGGCGTTGCTCACCCTCGATTTCCATGACGCACTCGGCGGCGATCCGGTAACCGCCGTTTTCCTGCTTTTGTAAGGATTTGAAGGTCTTGCGCAGGCGCACCCGCGAGCCGACGGTTACCATGTTGGTGAACCGCACCCGGTCGGAGCCGTAATTGAGCGCCCGGCTGACGTTCTCGAAGGTCGAAATCTCGGCGGCCAGACGCGGCAGGAGCGAGACAATCAGATAACCATGCGCAATCGTCTTGCCACCGGGCAGTTCACGTTCGGCGCGTTCGCTATCGACATGGATCCACTGGTGATCGCCGGTCGCTTCGGCGAAGCGGTCGATCGTCTGCTGATCCACGGTCACCCAGGAACCCGGTTCCATTTCATGGTCGATCAAATCGGCGACATCGGCGGGGTGAGCGATTTTCAGCATATTTGGTTCTTTATTCATTTTGGTTGGTCGAGTTATGGACAAGGCGGATCATATGTGAAAACCTGCCGCCGATGAACAGCGAAATTCCGGAAGGCTTCACCCCCTTCCCTTCCATAGGCGGTTTTATCGACCTGATCGGCCCCTGTTATTTTGGCGGCCAGGAAGACCACACGCTCCGCTACGGGCTTGTCACCGGCCAGCAGCACTGCAACACAAACGGCGTCGTTCACGGCGGCGCGCTGATGACGTTTGCCGACACCGTCATGGGGTCGGCAGTTTACCAGACGGTCAAGGGTCCCTGCGCCACCATATCCATGAATTCCGAATTCGTTGCCGGGGCCATGCCGGGTGTGTGGGTCGAGGCCACGGTCGTGATCACAAAAGTCACCCGGTCACTGGCGTTCGTCCGTTCGGAACTGGTGTCGGGCGGCGACACCGTGCTGACCTCATCGGGTGTCTGGAAGATTTTTTCCAAACAATCGACATCACACCCGAAGCCGAGTTTCTAGTAGTCTGCATCATCCAGATTGCGCCCTTACACTCGCCGCTTCGATATGGCAATCTTGTGGCGTAATAAATGCGACAGAAAAAAATTCAGGGGGGAGAAAAAAATGCTGGGATTAATGCAAGAACGCCCGTTGCTGATTTCGTCGATTCTGACCCACGCGGCAACCAACCACGGCGAACAGGAAATCGTTTCCAACACCATCGAAGGCGGCGTTCACCGCTACACCTACACCGATCTGGAAAAGCGCACCAAGCGACTGGCCAACGCGCTGAGCAAACTGGGCGTGCAGTCGGGTGATCGTATCGGCACCCTGGCCTGGAACGGCTATCGCCACCTGGAAATCTATTACGCCACGTCTGGTATCGGCACGGTTTGCCACACCATCAACCCGCGCCTGTTCCCCGAACAAGTGGCCTACATCGTTGGCCACGCCAACGACCAGTTCATTTTCGTCGATATCAATATCTATCCACTGATCGAGGCCCTGGCCGATCATCTGAAAACCCTTAAAGGCGTGATCATCATGACCGATCAGGATCACATGCCTGACGTCAAGATCGCCGACAAGATCCCGGTCCATTGCTACGAAACCCTGGTCGCCGCCGAGACCGACCAGTTGGACTGGCCCCGGTTCGACGAAAATACGGCATCATCCCTGTGCTACACTTCGGGCACCACGGGCAACCCCAAGGGCGTTTTGTACAGCCATCGTTCGACCGTCCTGCACGCCCTGACCAGCCACATGATAGACGTGGTTCCGATCGGCTCTGCCGACTGTATTTTGCCGGTCGTTCCCATGTTCCACGTTAACGCCTGGGGCGTCCCCTATGCGGCGTTGATGGCCGGGGCCAAGCTGGTGCTGCCGGGCATTCTGATGGACGGGGAAAACCTGACCAACACCATGAACACCGAAAAAGTCACCGTGTCCCTGGGCGTACCAACCATCTGGATGGGCCTGCTGGCTCATCTGCGCCAGTCGGGGCAGCGGCTTGAAACCGTAAACCGGTTCCTGATCGGCGGGGCCGCCTGCCCGCTGGTTATTATTGAAGGCTTCGGCAAGGAATACGGCATCACCGTCAAGCACGGCTGGGGCATGACCGAACTGAGCCCCTTGGGCACCGTCAATTCCATCAAAAGCGGCATGGAAGGCTTAAGCGAAGACGACATGTACAGCCATCAGTTGATGCAGGGCCGCTGCGTGTTCGGCTTCGAGATGAAAATCATCGATGAAGACGGCGTCGAACTGCCCCACGACGGCGTCGCTTTCGGTCGCCTGATGTCACGCGGCTATTGGGTCGTATCGGAATACTTCAACGATCAAGAAAATCCAGACGGCATCCTCGATGCCGATGGCTGGTTCGACACCGGCGATGTGGCGACAATCGACGAACGTGGTTTCATGCAGATCACCGACCGCACCAAAGACGTGATCAAGTCCGGCGGCGAATGGATCAGCTCTATCGAGCTTGAAAACATCGCCGTCGGCCATCCGTCCGTGGCCAATGCCGCCGTCATTGGAGTGCCCCATCCGAAATGGGATGAACGGCCCCTGCTGATCATCGCCAAAGCGCCAGACGCAGAAGTCTCATCAGAAGAATTGCTGGCCCTCTATTCCGGCAAGGTGGCCGACTGGATGGTGCCCGACGATGTGGTTTACATCGATGAGATGCCTCTGGGCGCAACCGGCAAGATCCTCAAAACCAAATTGCGCGAGCAATTTGGCGAGCACAAATTGCCGACCGCCTGATGGCCCGGCTTGCTGGCAAACGGGCCGTCGTTACCGGTGCCGCCAGCGGCATCGGTCGCGCCAGCGCTCTCATTTTTGCCGCCGAAGGGGCGCAGGTGGTGGTCGTTGACCGCAATGAAAACGGCCTGACCGAAACTTTCGATTTGATTGAAAAAGAGGGCGGTACGGAGATTGCCGTCACCGCCGATGTGTCCGATGAAAATGCCGTACAGGGATTTATCGGCACCTGCGTCGATCAATGGGGCGGTATCGATATTGTCTACGCCAACGCCGGAATTCTCGAAAACGTGCGCTCTTTGTTCGACCTGACCCCGGAAAACTGGCGCAAGGTTCTCGATGTCAACTTGCTGGGGCCTTTCCTGGCCCTTAAGCACTCAGCCCCGGTGATGATGGACCAGGGCGGCGGCTCGATCATTTTTACCGCCTCGGTCGCGGGCTTGCGGGCCAACGCCGGGCCGACCGCCTACAGCGCCAGCAAGGCCGGTGTGATCAGCCTGGTGCAAACGGCGGCGGGTGAACTCTCCGGCAGCGGGGTTCGCGTCAACGCCATCTGCCCCGGCCTGATCGAAACCGGCATGACCAAACCCCTGTTCGACGGGGCGCGGGCTAAGGGCAGCGAAGACAGGATCGGTCAGCTCAACCCTCTCGCCCGCCCCGGCCACCCTGCCGAAATCGCCCACATGGCGTTATTTTTGGCCAGCGATGAGGCTTCCTACGTCAATGGCCAATCGATTCCCGTCGATGGCGGTCTGTCGAGTACGCACCCGTTTATTTATAAATAAACGGGTTTTTTTGCCCCTGCGGGCGGTCGTCTTCGCCTCCCTTGCCAGGCCTCTGGA
>CBFDVE010000296.1:0-3811 GCA_965613205.1 uncultured Rhodospirillaceae bacterium | reverse complement strand
GCTGACCGACGATGAGCCACACCAGCACAGGCTGTACAAGGCAGTCGGGTTCCACGACGTATCGCAACTCAAAGGCGTCGGTCTTCACGCCTTCGTCGACATCGTTGGAGCAGAACTCGCGTCCTCAGAGCCCGCCGATCGGTAACGCTTCGGGGGGCCGACCTCGACCTGCGCGAGAAACGGCGCAATGGGTGGCCGCCGAAGCGGTCACGTCCCTGCGTCTGGTGACCAGCGGTTATCACATGCCGCGCAGTTTGCTTGAATTCCGCCAGGCCATGGCGGGGATTGAAATCATCGCCCATCCGGTTTTGGTCGATCACGTAAAAGTCGGGCGCTGGTGGGCCTGGCCGGGTACGGCGGGGCTGATCATCGGCGAATACAACAAGTTTTTACTGGCCTGGGTTCGCCACATGGGGGAAAACTTGTTTTCCGGCCCGCAACAATCATAAAGCACACAGCCTTGCCGATGACTTTTGTCCGATCCCTGATTTTCAACATCCTGTTTTTCACCTACGGAACCATTTTTTCCGTCCTGATGATGCTCAGTCTGCCTCTGCCCCGGCGGGTTCTGCAACGGGCCTTGGGCGCGTGGATGAAGTTGACCATGGGCACCTTGAAAGTCGTCGCCGGGGTGCAAATGGAATTCCGCGGCCTGCGCAATCTGCCCCAGGGTTCGGCGATTATTGTCTGCAAACATCTGTCGGCCTGGGAAACCGGCATCTTCCTGACGATCCTGGACGACGCCACTTATGTGCTGAAAAAACAACTGCTGTCGATCCCCTTTTACGGGCTGCTGTTGCGCAAATCGAAGATGATCGCCATCGACCGGGACGGCGGCGCCAGTTCCCTGAAAAAACTGGTGTCTGAATCCCTGGCGGCATTGCAAGATGGCCGTCAGGTGGTGATTTTCCCGGAAGGCACCCGCTCTGCCGTCGGCGACAAGCTGCCCTATCATCCGGGTGTGGCGGCGGTCTACAAGCGGGCCCAGGCCCCGGTCATTCCGGTGGCGCTTAATTCCGGCCTGTTCTGGCCCCGGCGCAAATTCCTGAAAACGCCGGGCCGCATTATCCTGGAATACCTGGAGCCCATGCCAACCGGTCTGGATCGCAAGAGTTTCATGGCCGAACTGGAAAATCGCATCGAAACCGCCTCTCTCCGGTTGATCGAAGAAGGCCGAAACGGCTAACACTCTTTGAATAACGTGGATAACTGCAATTTGCGGCCCCGATCATAATGGCGGGGTGGGGATAGATGTGTGGAAAACATAACAAGAACATGATTCTTGACCGGGTCGCCACAGAGGCTTAATCTAATCTCCCCGCGTCGGGATAGGTGTTAAATTAACCATATAATTCAAAGGCATAACAATGGTCCAGGTCGCTTCCATCTCGCAACAGATATGGCATATGAAATATCGCCTGAAGGAAGCGGACGGGCGTCCCGTGGACAAATCCATCGAAGATACCTGGACCCGCCTGGCCAGCGCCCTGGCCGAACCCGAGGCCGAGCCCGACCGCCCGGCGTGGCAGCAGAAATTCCGCGAGGCGCTGGATGATTTCAAATTCCTGCCCGCCGGGCGCATCGTATCGGGGGCCGGAACGGGCCGTTCTGTGACCCTGTTCAACTGTTTCGTCATGGGCGAAATCGCCGACAACATGGGCGGCATCTTCGACAGCCTGAAAGAAGCCGCCCTGACCATGCAGAAGGGCGGCGGCATCGGCTATGATTTCTCGACGCTCAGGCCCAAGGGCGCGGCGGTGGCAGGGGTCGGGGCGGAATCCTCAGGCCCCCTGTCATTCATGGATGTATGGGATTCCATGTGCCGGACAATCATGAGCGCCGGTTCCAGGCGCGGCGCCATGATGGCGGTGATGGGCTGCGACCATCCCGATATCGAGGCTTTCATCGAGGCCAAAAGGGAGGCCGGCCGGTTACGCATGTTCAATCTGTCGGTGCTGATCAGCGATGCCTTTATGGTTGCCGTCAAGGAAGACGCGCCGTGGCAATTATCCTTCGGCGGCACCGCTTATAAAAGCTTACCGGCGCGCGAGTTGTGGAACAAGATCATGCAGGCGACCTATGCCTATGCCGAGCCCGGCGTGATTTTTATCGACCGCATCAATCGCATGAACCCACTGTCTTACTGCGAGACCATTCACGCGACAAATCCGTGCGGCGAACAACCCCTGCCGCCCTATGGGGCCTGTCTGCTGGGCTCGATCAACCTGACCCGGCTGGTCGAAAACCCGTTCGACGACAACGCCGGGATCGATCAGACCGTGCTTGCCGATCTGGTCGCCACATCGGTGCGGATGATGGACAATGTGATCGATATTTCCCGCTTCCCCCTGCCCGAACAGGAACACGAAGCCAGGGTCAAGCGCCGTATCGGCCTGGGCGTGACCGGTCTGGCCGATGCCCTGATCATGTGCGGGGCCCGCTATGGCGGGGCCGAAGCGGTCGCCCTGACACGCCAGTGGATGAAGCAAATTCAGCGCACCGCCTATCTGGCCTCGAGCCAACTGGCGGCTGAAAAAGGGGCCTTTCCCCTGTTCGACAAGGATCAATATCTGGCCGGTGAGGGAATTCGGGGCCTCGATGAAGACGTGCGCGAGGCCATCGCCGAACATGGCATCCGTAACGCCCTGCTGACCTCGATCGCGCCGACCGGGACGATTTCCCTGTTCGCCGATAACGTGTCTTCCGGCCTGGAACCGGTGTTCAGTTTCAAATATCTGCGCCATGTGCTGATGCCCGATGGCAGCCGCCAGGAACAAGAAGTGTCGGACTATGCCTACCGTTTGTTCAAGCGCCTGAAAGGCGAAACGACGCCCTTGCCCAATGCCTTCGTCGATGCTCAATCCCTCAGCCCCAACGATCACCTGATCATGCAGTCCGCCGTGCAGGAATTCATCGACAGTTCCATTTCCAAAACCATCAATTGCCCGGAAGGCATCTCGTTTGATGATTTCAAGGAAATCTACATGCAGGCTTTCGATCTGGGCTGCAAGGGCTGCACCACTTACCGGCCCAACGATGTGACCGGGGCGGTGCTGGAATTGAAAAGCGATGCCAAATCCGACAGCGAGCCGGAACTGCCGCTGGAAAAACCCATGGCCCGGGCCACCCCGACGGATCTCGGCGATGCCGGACCGGTAACCCATTTGTTCCAGCCCCTGGACCGCCCGGAAGCATTGAATGGGGCGACCTACAAGGTGCGCTGGCCGGAAAGCGATCACGCCATCTACATCACCATGAGCGACATTCTCGACGACAGTGGCCGCATCCGACCGTTCGAGATTTTCATAAATTCCAAGAACATGGAACACTACGCCTGGACCGTGGCCCTGACCCGCATGATTTCAGCCGTGTTCCGGCGCGGCGGCGATGTCTCGTTCGTGGTCGAAGAACTGAAAGCCGTGTTCGATCCCCGCGGTGGCCAGTGGATGGGCGGGCGCTATGTGCCGTCCCTGCTGGCGGCCATCGGTGGTATTATCGAACGGCACATGATCTCAGTCGGTTTCCTGAAAAGCCCCGGCACCCTGAATGAAGACATTGCCCAGGCCCAGGTCATGGCGCTCGGCACTGGCCAGATCGAAGAAGCGCCGATAAGGGACCCCAAACCATCGGCCCCCCCCTCCCCCCATTCCCGCCTGCGCCAATGCCCGAAATGCGGCCAGCCCGGCCTGATCAAACAGGAAGGCTGCGACAGCTGCCTGGATTGCGGCTATTCCAAGTGCGGGTGATTTTTTTGTAGGAGCCAATAGAGCATGGATGCAGAAAAATTTCTGAACGAAAGATATGAAAAAGC
>CBFDVE010000295.1:0-3856 GCA_965613205.1 uncultured Rhodospirillaceae bacterium | reverse complement strand
TGCCACAGGACCGCCAGTGAGTTGGCGTCTTCGACGAATGCCGCGATCGTTTGAATGTTCTTGGCATTGGCATGCTCGGCAATGCTTTTCACTTTTTCCTGATGCTCGACACTCTGCGCCAGGCCGTGGATCAATTTCATATGAACTTTTATGTAATTTACTTTTAAGTGTTTCAGTGACTGATAAGTATTTTGCTCCATGCCAAAATTTTCCAGGGTGGTACGGCAGTGTAATTCGTTCAGACCATCGACGACGGCTTTAGCCTGTTTGAGGAAATTCAATGCCGTCTCTTCGCTGATTTCAAACACCAGACTGTCGGCGTCTAATTTGAGGGTCTGGATTCTATCGCGTAACCAGGATAAAAATTCCGGATCGGTTAGCGAGGCGCTGGACAGTTTGATAAATAGACGGGTCTTTTTTCCTTCTTTATGCAGTTTGGATAACATCAGGAAAGCATTAACCATCACCCAGCGATCAACAAAATTCATTAAACCTGCAGCTTCAGCAGCGGGAATGAATTCAGAGGGCGCAACCTTGTTGCCGGCTTCATCGTTCATCCTGAGTAAGACTTCATAATGTGCACCCGGTTCACCATGCAGACTCACGATTGGCTGGAATAATAAGTGAAATTTATTTTCTTTTAACGCAGTTTTTATTCGCGTAGACCAGACATCGGCCTGTTCATGCTCGGCCATTTCTTCGATAGCGGGATTGTAAATATGAAAATTATCCCCACCTTCTTTATGCGCAATCAGGCAACCCTTTTCGGCGCGCGCGACACAATCCTGGCTATTTGTGGTGGTCTCGTTTAGCAGGGTAATGCCAATGCTGGCCGTCGACTGAACCGTTTTGTCACCAATATCCGCAAAGTGTTCTGCAATAATCTTGCACGTGGCTCGGGAAATTTTTTCACTTTGCTTTGCATCCGTATTTTGCGCCAGCAAAATAAAAACCGGACCTTCAAAGCGGGCTAACAGACCAAAATTGGCCAGTTTGTCTTTAAGCAATACCGCCATATCGGTGAGCATATGATCACTGGCACTGATCCCATGTTCAGTCCGTACATCCTGATATTTATCTAAGGAGATATAGATAACGGCACCTTTGGCCTGGCCTTCTACGGCACGAGCTATAAACTGATCGAGATGTTCCATGAAAAAATTTCGATTATATAAGCCGGTCAGCAAATCAAGTTGACTCATGGCATTGAGTTTTTGTTCTAACTCCTTGCTATTGGCATTATCGCGAATAATGATCTGGGTGCAGGATTCACTCTCATAACTGGTAGGAGAAAATTCCATCTTAATTTTAAATCTTTCGTTGTCAGTTTTCTGGCCATGAACGGTAAGCTGGCTATCCATCGATTCGCCTTTGGAATAACCGCGTAAGAATTCTTTTAAATGAACATGATCATCGCTGCTGACCATGTCCATAATCGGCATGCCCATCACATCATCGATATCATCATAGCCAAACATTTTTAAATAGGCTTTGTTTGCATAGATGTGCATACCATCATGAACATAGGCAATGGCATCACGCGAACTGTCAATGAGTGAGCGTGAACGTTTTTCGGTTTCGCGTAACATTTTTTCGCAGTGACGATGTGCGCGGCGGTTTTTCAGGTCATGAAGTTCACGGGTTAAGATATGCTGAAGTTGCTGGTTGTTTTCAAAACTCACCACATCTCGAGCGCCAAATTTTAAGCATTCAAGTGTGAGTTCATGGCTGCCTTTGGGGGTGATAACGATAAGTGGGAGGTCGCGGCCGGATTTGGTAATGATTTCTGCGGCGGCGGCGGTGATGGCATCTGTGCTGGTCGAGCGCATGACCAGGCTGGTGCCCAGCTTGCCATCGCGGAAAAACGGATAGCTGCCGATTTCGACGTTCGGGTGCCGGTCCTGAATGTCGCCCAGGCCCTTGGCGATAGACCCTTCACCGAGGCGGGCCAGGATCGAGCGGGAGATCATTGGCTTGCCGCCGACCAGGGTGTGTTTCATGCCATCAAACATGGCCTGCATGATGCGCGGCACCCCGGCCATGACGTAGACGTTGTCGATTTTGTAGCCCGGTGCCACGCTGACCGGGTTGCCGACCAGGGTCGCGCCCTCGGCCATTTCAGTCATCTTCAGGCGCTGTTCGTTCAGTTCCAACTGGTTGTTTTCGTAGTATTTTTTCATCAAGGCCAGGGCTTCCGGGTGGCGCACCAGGGGCAGACCGAAGGCCTTGGCGATGGCCGCCGAGGTGATATCGTCGTGGGTCGGGCCGATGCCGCCGGTGGTGAAGACGTAGTCGAATTCGATCCGGCAGGTATTCACCGTGGCGACAATGACATCGGTTAAATCGGGAATCACCCGGGCTTCCATCAGGCGCACGCCGACCTGGTTCAGGCCGTCGCCCAGATAGGCCAGGTTGGCGTCTTGGGTGCGGCCCGACAGCACTTCGTTGCCGATGATGATCAGGCAGGCGGTTTTCATAGCCAGTCTCGCAATAGGGCGACCAGGGGCCGGTCGGCCGGGGGCATGGGCAGGTCGGTCATGGCCAGCGGCCGGACCCATTTCAACTGCTGCCCTTCCAGGGCCTTGACCTGGCCCTTCCAGACCCGGCACACGTATAGCGGCATCAGCAGGTGGAAGGCATTGTCTGCCGCTTCCCCGGCGAGATAAATATGGGAGGCGAAAGCCAGCGGGGCCAGGCAGCTTTCGGTGATATCGATGGCCAGTTCTTCGCCTAGTTCGCGGACCAAAGCCGCTTCCGGGGTCTCGCCGTCCGCGACCTTGCCGCCGGGAAATTCCCAGAGCCCCGCCATCGTCCGGCCTTCCGGACGCTTGGCCATCAATACCCGGCCGTCGGCATCGATCAGCGCCACCGCCGAAACCAGCACCATCGGCAGCGGCCTTTCGGGGCGCTTGTCCGCAATCCCCATGCAGCCGGAATCAGGTCCGGTAATCGGCATTGATTTCGATGTAGCCATGGGTCAGATCGCAGGTCCAGACCGTCGCCCGGCCGTTTCCGACGCCGACGTCGACGGCGATGTCGATGGCGTCGCCCGACATGTGTTCGGCCACCGGGGTTTCATCATAACCGGCGACGGCCGCGCCCTCGGCGGCGACCGCGACCCCGCCGATGGAAATGGCCAATTTGTCGCGCTCGGCGGCCTCGCCCGCCTTGCCGACCGCCATGACGATCCGGCCCCAGTTGGCGTCGCCACCGGCCACCGCCGTCTTGACCAGGGGCGAATTGGCCACCGCCAGGCCGATGCGCCGGGCCGCCCCGTCATTTTCGGCGCCGGTGATGGTTATGGTGATGAATTTTGACGCCCCCTCGCCGTCCCTGACCACTTGTTGGGCGAGGCCGCACAAAAGAGCCTCAAGCTTGGCCTTGAAATCATCGAGCGCCGGATCGCTAAGCGCGGTTATTTCGCCGTGCTCCGCCTGGCCGGTGGCGAATAGCATCAGGGTGTCGCTGGTCGAGGTGTCGCTATCCACCGTAATACAGTTGAAGGATTTCGCCGCCACCGCCGCCAGCAATTCCTGCAAGACGCTTGCCGGAATAGCGGCGTCGGTGAATACGAAGCCCAGCATGGTCGCCATGTCGGGGGCAATCATGCCCGAGCCCTTGGCGATGGCGTTTATGCTCACCGTCACGCCGCCGATGACGGCGGCGGCCGTCGCCCCCTTGGGGTAGGTATCCGTGGTCATTATCGCCCGGGCGGCGTCTTGCCAAGCACCGGCGTCGAGATTTTCCTTCAACGCGCTCAGGGAATTGGTGATTTTCTCATCCGCCAGGGCCTCGCCGATGACCCCGGTCGAAGCGGTGAAAACGGTGCTCGGCCGGCAGGGGAAAAGATCGGCCA
>CBFDVE010000294.1:0-3860 GCA_965613205.1 uncultured Rhodospirillaceae bacterium | reverse complement strand
CTCGTATGGGTCGGGCCACAGATGACCTCGAAGATCATCGTGGCCGCTCTTATTTCGTTCTTCCCCGTCGTGGTCAATCTGGTGGACGGGCTGCGCGCGGCAGACCTGCCAGAGGACGCCATCCAGCTTGTGCCGACCCGCGACCGGGCGGCGGTCGGCGCGATGCTGCGCCAGCACGATCTGATCGACATTATCGTGCCGCGCGGCGGCCGCGGCCTGATCGAGCGGGTGCAGGTCTTTCAATCCGGCGATCTTTTCGACGCACAAAACCCCTTCGTGGGACGCCTTGTGAGCCAGCCAGGGCGGCCCGGCGACATCGCCGATGGCGTAGACTCCGGCCTCGCCGGTCCGGCACCAGGGGTCGGTTTCGATATGAGTGCGGTCGACTTTAACCTTGGTGCCGTCCAGGCCCAGGTCCTCTACATTGCCGACAATGCCGACGGCCAAAATCACCCGATCAACGGTCAGGTCTTGGGATTTGCCACCGGCTTCGATGGTCGCGGTGACTTGGTTCTTGCCTTTTTTCAGGGCCTTGACCGTGGCCGAGGTGATGATCGTCATGCCTTCTTTTTCGAACGCCTTGTGGGCCAGGGCGGAAATTTCGGCATCTTCCACCGGCAGCACCCGGTCCATCACTTCGACCACGGTGACAGCCGAGCCCAGGGAATTGAAAAAGCTGGCGAATTCGATGCCGATGGCGCCGGAGCCGACGACCAGCAGTTTCTTCGGCACCGCGTCGGGCACCAGGGCGTTCTTGTAGGTCCAGATCAGCTTGCCGTCCGGCTCCAGCCCCGGCAGGGTGCGGGCGCGGGCACCCGACGCGATGATGATGTGTTTGGCCTGGAGAGTTGTTTTATCGACCCGCACCTTGCCCGGTCCGGCCAGTTTGGCGACCCCATCGAACACGGTAACCTTGTTCTTCTTCAGGAGATGGCCGACGCCGCCGTTCAGTTGCCCGGCGATGGCGCGGGAGCGGGCGACGATCTTTTGCAAATCGAACCCGGCCCCGGAGACGCTCAGGCCGAAGGCTTCCGCATGTTTGATGTTTTCGAACACTTCCGCCGAGCGCAACAGCGCCTTGGTCGGAATACAGCCCCAGTTAAGACAGATGCCGCCCAGGTGCTCCCGTTCGACCAGGGCCACTTTCATCTTCAGTTGCGCCGCCCGGATCGCCGCCACGTAACCACCGGGGCCGCCGCCGATAACGATCAGATCGAATGAGGTTTCAGCCATGGTATCTATTTCCCAACCAGTGGTGGGTTCGCAAGCCCCTCCAATGAAGCCAGCCATTTGTCAAAATGAAGGCAATGTTTTCTGATGGTAACTAATCCAATGTTTTCGGCGATCATTGGGCCTGCCGAGGCTTTTCGTCCTTCATACTCAGGGATTACATTTATGATGCGTTTTGATGGAGCCCCTTCTGGTGTGTCATTTATATGTTCTGGAGAAACGGCACTTTGAAATATATTGATCAGGGTATCGATTGAATTTTGCTGATTTATAAACTCAAAACCAAGTTTCTGGAGATCAGAGAACAAAATGGCCTCGAATTCGTGAAGTTGAATGTATGGGATAAATCTCCTGTAATTAATATCTTCACTAAAGGCAGTTTGAAGAACCTCGGCGCGATCAAGTGGGTCTTGCAGGTCTCTTGCTATTTCAAAGTCAGGAAAATCGTTCGGAAGTTCATAGAGGTCAAACATAGTCGAATACCAGGAATCATCGTTGCTATCCTCATTGATCCATCTTTGCAAATCGGCTTTCGCTTTACCGTAAGGTAAAATTCCACCGACTTCTTTTCTTCGCCGTATTTTCTTTTTCGTCGCTAGACATCTGACATCAACCCAAATATTGAGGGCGGCCAGGTGTGGCCGAAGTACCGTATTGACGAACGTTTCTTCGGTTTGCCCCTCGACCAGCAGGTGTAATCTGGCCATCAGCCTGGCCTTCCGCCAAGGACATTCTTTTCCCACAACTCAGCAATAGTATACGTATTGATCCAGTCTTTAAGAGAGTTCCAGTCAGGGCGAAAAAAGTTAGATTCACGCCCTTTCCGTTCGACAATCACGATATCCTCAGGCTCGAAACAATCAATAAAAGCCGTTGACTGAGTCGCCAAAACTACCTGACGATGAACGGATACACTTTGCAATAATCCGGCGATCACAGATATGGCGTACGGATGCAGACCCAATTCAGGCTCATCAAGAATAATAACTGGAGGTAAATGTTCAACCGGTTGAAGCAGGAGAGCAACCAGCGCCATAGCCCGTAACATCCCATCGGAAGCCTGCCCCGCCCCAAACACCATATCTGACCCGCTTTCGGTCCACCGCAAGGGAATTGAAGGGCCGTCTTGTTCTAGAAAAAAATCACCGAAAAAAGGGAGTATTTGCCGTATTGTCCGCACTATTCTCAAGTAATGCTCGCCATTCAATTCTTTCATCCGGAATAAAAACGGCCCGATATTGCCACCATCTTCCTTGAGAAAATAATTGTCTTCTACATTCCAATTCTGTCTGATCCGGGCTTTTTTCGATGTATCGTGAAACTGATAAACGACGCATCCTTTAAGCAACTTTAAAATGTACCCTGCCGTGTCGTTATCCGATGCCCGTTGAACGAGCCCCGTTTCACGGTGCCCCGCTCCGAGCGAAGACCAACCAGCATCCTGATTTACCCCACTTGGAATAAAGCGGTATTCTTCATCGGCGAAAATTAACGTGTCCCCAGCCGCATACATCAATCGCATTCGATATTCATTGAGACCCTGATTGGTTTGAAAGCTGAACTTCGCCTCAATTTGTGGAGTGCTTTTTGGGCCGTCAAAAAGGATCGAATTGGCGGCACCAGACTGGCCAATATGTTGTTGCAAATTTTCTTGCAGCATCCACCCTAACAATCGGAAAAAAGATACGAAATTGGATTTTCCCACCCCGTTTGCACCAATTAGGACGTTTATATTTTTGAGTTCAAAATTCTCAAGTTGCCGAATAGACTTAAACCCTTTCAAATCGATTTGAGTAATTTTTTGGGTTAGCATCAGCTCTTTCCTACCTCTACAGCATCATGGTCAGCGGTTGTTCTATGATGCGCTTGAAGGCGGCCAGGAATGTCGCCCCGACGGCGCCATCGACGGACCGGTGATCGACCGACAACGTACACGACATGACGGTGGCGATGGCCAATACGCCACCTTTGACAACGGCGCGTTGCTCTCCGGCCCCGACCGCCAGAATGCACGATTGGGGCGGGTTGATGATGGCCGAAAATTCTTTAATGCCGAACATGCCCAGGTTGGAGATGGTGAAGCCGCCGCCCTGGTATTCTTCCGGCATCAGCTTGCCGTCCCGCGCCCGTCCGGCCAGTTCCTTTATTTCGTTGGAGACACTGGCCAGGCCTTTCTTGTCGGCCCCGCGCACCACCGGCGTGATCAGGCCGCCGGGGGTGGCGACGGCGATGGAAACATCGACGTCATTGAACAAGTGGATCGCTTCGTCGGTCCAGGTGGCGTTCGCCGCGGGTACCTTTCGCAACGCCAGGGCGACGGCGCGGACGACGAAATCATTGACCGAAATCTTGTAGCCGCCCTCGCCTGCCGCGGCGGCGGCGTTAAGTTCGCGGCGCATATCGAGCAATTCATCGATGTCGCAGTCGATGGTCAGGTAAAAATGCGGCACGGTCTGCTTGGCTTCCAGCAAACGCCGGGCGACGACCTTGCGCATGGTCGAATTGGGTACTTCCGTATAGCCGCCAAGGCCTGCCATGGCCGGGGCCGCCGCCGCGACCGGGGCGGCACCGCCGCCAGCCACGGACGGCGAGGTCGAGTCGGGGACTGGCGCGGCGCCACCGACTTTCAT
>CBFDVE010000293.1:0-3872 GCA_965613205.1 uncultured Rhodospirillaceae bacterium | reverse complement strand
GTCATGTTAATGACATCACCGCCCAAACGCTTGCCGGCCAGTTCGAACGAGGTTCGGGTGCGGGTCGAATCCTCGAAAAACAAATTGATGATGGTGCGGCCGTGCAGCAGGGATTTGTTCTTATCGGCCCGCCGGTTCTGTTCGACGTAGCTTTCGGCCCGGTCCAGCAACAGGGTGATAACGTCGGGCGACAGGCCTTCGATGCCAAGCAGGTGGCGGTGGGGAAACTGAACCTGATCTCGTGTGCCAACGTTCATAAAGGCGAACAATAGAGGCTGCGATTGTCGCTGGCAACAATTCTCATGCGGCCGCCGGTTGCCATGGCGGGCAGGGAGCGGATAGGTTAGGAGCACGCGCACTCATGCCGTCTTGGAAAACTACTTAAATGGATCATCAGCAGACACTCAATCGTCTGGCCGGCGTGTTTGATCGGCGCATGTTCTTCATAGTCGGCCTGACCCGGCCCGGCACCGCCTGGCTGCAACACGCTATTGATGGCCACCCCCAGGCATGTTGTCGGGGCGAGGGGCATTTCACCGATTCCCTGTTGCCCCTGATGGGTCGGGCGTTCGTCGATTACAACCGGGCCATGCAGGATATTCGCTCGTCCATGTCGGCGGCTCAAATCACCGACAGCCAACTGGGCCGGACTGCCGGATTTTCAAATGCAGACGTGTCGTTCATGATGGCCACGGCGATTGCCCTGTCTTTGGCCAAACAGGGTGGCGACGGGGCGACCCGGGCGATCGGGGAAAAAACGCCGGAACATGCCCTCGCCATCGACGACCTGGCCGCCGTGCTGCCCGAGGCGGTGTTTGTTCATGTCATTCGTGATGGCCGGGACGAAGCGGTCTCGGTCTACGATTACAACCTGACCGCCGGTAACGAGGCCTTCATGCGGAAAAATCCGGGCATTGGTGATTTCGTCCAGACTTTCGGCCGCAACTGGGCCCGTGCGGTCGGTTCGGCGCGAAGTTTCGGGCGCAGCCATCCTGACCGCTACCTGGAAATTCGCAGCGAAGATCTGCTGTCGGAACCGGCGACCGATCTTGGCCGCCTGTGCCGGTTTCTTGATTTAAACGATGGCGATGATGTGATCGCTCACTGCGCCGACGCCGGTCGCCGCGCTCAGATCACCGATGGCGGTATCGGCCAGTGGCGGGACCGTTTCGACGACAGCGCCCAAACCGCCTTCATGCGCAGTGCCGGTGAACTTTTGAAACTGCTGGACTACGAGACTTAAGGCAGCAGGATCGCGATTAGCGGCATGGTCACCATGGCCAACAGGGTCGAGGCCGTGATTGATCCGGCCAGCAGGGCCGTGTCGCCACCCATCTGCCGGGCCAGCACGTACGACGTGGCCGAATTGGGCAGGGAGGCATAGAGCACCGATATGGTCACGGCCAGGCCGGTCACCCCGAACACCAGGCAGGCGGCGTAGGTCAGGCCCGGCAGGATCAACAACTTGACGCACGATGTCAGGCCGACCAGCCGTCCCGACGATCTGAGCGCCGCCAGATCAAGCCCGGCACCGACCGCCAGCAGGCCGACGGGCAAAGCCGCCCGACCCAGAATTTCCAGAAACGGTTCGACCAGGGGCGGCAGACCAAGCTCTGAGACGTTCAGCAGAGCGCCCAGGGTGCAGGCGATAATCAGCGGATTGCGGGCGATGGGGCCAAGGGCTTTGCCCCAACTGGGGGGAGCCCCTTCGACCCCGGCATGGCGCACCAGCACGACCACTCCCAGCACATTGACCAGGGGCACCAGCACGGCGACGCTGACGCTGACTAAAGTCAGCCCGGCCTGGCCATACAGCGCATAGGCGGCGGCGATGCCCAGGTAAACATTGGGCCGCATGAAGGCCTGAAACACCGAGGTATACGATGGCCCGCTCAAGGCCAGGCGCGGTCTAAGCAGCCCGGCCAGGGCCGCCACCAGCAGCACCGCGACGACGCTGGCGGCGATCATCGGCGCCACATCCAGGCCGCCGATGCGGGCCGTCGCCGTATTGCCCAGCAGCAGGGCCGGGAAAAACAGGAAATACGTCATTTTTTCCGCCGAGACCCAGAAAGTCTCGGCGATCAGGCCGCGCGACCGGATCAGATAACCGAGCAGGATCAACAGGAACACCGGGGCCAGAGCCGAAAAAATCTCCGCCATTATGCGGTCGCCGCCATGGCGTCGAGCGCACTTTGCAAAATATAAGCCGCCGCCGCCCGGTCGACCACGGCGGCGCGCTTTTTGCGGCTCAGGTCGGCCTTGTTGATCAGGATACGTTCGACCGCCACGGTCGACAGGCGTTCGTCCTGAAAGACCAGGGGAATCTCGCGGCGGGCGACAAAATTGGCGGCAAATTGGCGGGTCGATTGGCACCGGGGGCCTTCGCCGCCATCCATGGAAAGCGGCAAACCCAGGACCAGGCCACCGACATCATGCCGTGCAATCAGCCGATCAAGCGTTTCGGCATCATGGGTGAATTTCTGCCGGTGCAGAGTTTGCAGGGGCGTGGCGATGGTGCGCATGACATCTGACAGGGCCAGACCGATGGTCTTGGAGCCCAGATCAAGCCCCATCAATCGCTGTCCTGACCTCAACCCGGAGGCCATTTTGTGTAAGTCTATGACTGGCATGGGCCCAATCTAAAGCCTGTTGAAGATGGCGTCATTTAAAAAGACGGTGGAGCCTTGGCGTTGGATTGTCTAATCTGGATCGTGTGTTTGGGAGCACAGGTTCCGTGAAACGTATTGCATTCATTGTTGTCTGGTTGGCGTTAATTTCGTTGGTGCCGGGTTTGGCGCTGGCGCAGGACAATACCCGGCTTTTTCTGGGCCAGAAAATCACCAGGGGCGAAGGCGTGTATCTGGTGACCAAGGATGTCAACGTGCGGGCCGGGCCTAAAACCAAATCGAAAAAGCTCGGCTCGGCCCGCAAGGGAAGTCGCTTAAATGTGGTCGGCAAGGCCAGGGGGGGTGCCGGCTGGATGGCCATCCAGCGTGATGGCAAGGATTTCGGTTTCGTCTATGCCCCGGTGTTGCTGCCCCTGCTCGATGGCACTCTGGACCGGGATATCACCGGCCGGATTGTCATGAACGGTCGATCCCCGTGCGGCTACACCATTCATTTCAGTGGCCGTAATGAACTGATCAATGAACGTATTTCATTTGCCGACTATGAAATCGAATACCGTTGCAGCGACGGCGACGTGGCCTATCGGTTCTATGCGCCCATGTTCATGACCGAAGTGCCGTACCGGCAAACATCTGATCCGGTATTTCAGATCAGCATCGATTTGCTGGCCATCGATGACGACCCGGACAATATGCTGTCGATCATTTTTCTCTACCGCCGGGACCAGAACCTGGTCGTGTTTGACAGTTTTTCCAAGGCTCGCATGGGTCGCAAACCCGACCGGCCCGAACGGCAGGCCCGAACCGTCGCCGAAGCCCTGGCCGAGGCCCTGTCCGATGGCGATAGAGATGTGCGTCTTGCATCCGCCGACTCGCTCGCTCGCCTGGCCGAGCGGATGGGAAGCTTGCCAGCAACGGCGGTCGATGCGCTGCTGGCGTTGGTCAACGAATCCGACAAGAACATCCGCCTGTTGGTGGTCCGGGCATTGGGTATGGCCAATGATCCGCGCACTCTTGACGTAATGGCAGACGGCCTCGGAGACCCGGACAGTTTCGTGCGAGCTGAAGCGGTTCGGGCGCTATCAAAAACCGGCGGAGCGGATCCCCGGATTGCCGTACTGCTTGGCGATGCCGATCCCGGCGTACGCCTGGCGGCGGCCGAAGCCGGGTCCGATATAATTGTTGATAATGTATTCGAGGTTCACCACGTAACTCATTTTTGTATGGGAACATCTTGCGCGATTG
>CBFDVE010000292.1:0-3904 GCA_965613205.1 uncultured Rhodospirillaceae bacterium | reverse complement strand
AATCATGGACATCCCGGTGTTCCATGATGACCAGCACGGCACCGCCATTATCTGCGCCGCCGGGCTGATCAACGCGCTCGACCTGACCGGGCGCGATATGGCGAGCACAAAAGTCGTCGCCAACGGGGCCGGGGCGGCGTCTATCGCGTGCGTGGAACTGATCAAGCGCATGGGCGTGCCCCACGACAACGTCATCATGTGCGATTCAAAAGGGGTTATCTATCAGGGCCGGGAAGAGGGCATGAACCAGTGGAAATCGGCCCACGCGGTAAAAACCGAGGCCCGAACTCTG
The DNA here is from genome assembly GCA_965613205.1 of uncultured Rhodospirillaceae bacterium. Lineage (GTDB taxonomy): Bacteria > Pseudomonadota > Alphaproteobacteria > Rhodospirillales > JABHCV01 > CAZZKE01. The sequence continues at coordinate 3,612 of CBFDVE010000292.1, read as the reverse complement.
GCCGATGCCATCGAAGGAGCGGACGTGTTTTTGGGCCTGTCGGTCAAGGGCGCGCTAAGCCCGCAAATGGTCGATACCATGGCCGACAAACCGATCATTTTCGCCATGGCCAACCCGAACCCGGAAATCATCCCGGAGGAAGCCAAGGCGGTGCGGCCCGACGCCCTGGTCGCCACCGGTCGCTCCGATTACCCCAACCAGGTCAACAATGTGCTGGGCTTTCCCTATATTTTCCGGGGGGCCCTGGATGTGCGGGCCTCGACCATCAATGACGAGATGAAAATCGCCGCCGCCCAGGCCATCGCCGCGCTGGCCCGGGAAGACGTTCCCGACGAGGTCGACGCCGCCTATTCCGGGGCCCATTTGCGTTATGGCGCCGACTATCTGATCCCGGCACCGTTCGATCCGCGGCTGATCCGCGCCGTACCCGCCGCCGTTGCCCGCGCCGCCATGGACAGCGGTGTGGCCCGGCAACCGATCATCGACATGGACGCCTACTGTCATGAGTTGTCGGCCCGGCTGGACCCGACGGCGGGTATTTTGCAGGGCATCTTCGAGGTCGTCCGGGCCAATCCCCGGCGGGTGGTGTTCGCCGAGGGGGAAGAGGAAAAGAGCATTCGCGCGGCGGTGTCTTTCTACAATTCAGGCTACGGCACGCCGGTGCTGGTCGGTCGCGAAGACCAGGTGCTGGCCTCTATGGAGCGGCTCGGCCTGCCGGCCATCGACGGCCTGGAAATTCACAATGCGCGCCTGAGCACGTCGAACGCCGACTACACGGATTTGCTGTACGAGCGATTGCAACGAAAAGGGGCGCTGTATCGGGATTGCCAGCGCATGGTCAATCAGCAACGCAACGTGTTCGCCGCCTGCATGGTCGCCAGCGGCGACGCCGACGCCATGGTCACCGGCCTGACGCGGAACTATTTTGTCGCCTTGGAAGAAATCAACCGGGTGCTGGACCCCCGGCCCGGCGAGCGGGTGTTCGGATTGTCCCTGGTGCTGGCCCGGGGCCGCACCCTGTTTGTCGCCGACACCGCCGTGCATGAATTGCCAAGCCCTGAACAACTGGCCGATTTCGCCGCCCAGACCGCGACCGTGGCAAGGCGCATGGGCCAGGAACCGCGCGTCGCGCTGATTTCCTTTTCCAATTTCGGCAACCCCATGCTGGCCCGCTCGGATCTAATCAGAGAAGCCGTGAAAATTCTCGATGATCGCCAGGTACCGTTCGAATACGACGGGGAAATGGGGGTCGATGTGGCCTTAAGCCCGGAACTGCTGGATCTGTACCCGTTTTGCCGCCTTAGTGAACCGGCCAATGTGCTGATCATGCCCGGACTGCACAGCGCCCAGATTTCATCGAACCTGCTGCGCGAACTGGGCGGCGGCACGGTGATCGGGCCGATCCTGATGGGCCTGAGCAAGCCGGCCCAAATTGTGCCCATGGGGGCGACGGTCTCTGAAATGGTCAGCATGGCCGCCATGGCCGCCCACGATGCGGCGCTGTAAATTTGTCAAAAACCGGTTGCTTTTTGTTTTCATCTGCTTTCAGGAAAAAAGGCATCCCTGGATAAAGGCTTAAAGAAAATCGTTCGCCGGTCAGGAGATCGCGGCCAGGGCGTCCTGGTGGGCGTTCAGGGATTGCGCCCCGAAGCAGCAAAAAACCACGCGCGCCAGGCGGTCTTCGTTAGCCATGAAATCGGCAACGGTTTTAATGGCGATGGCCGCCGCCTGGTCGGCGGGAAAACCATAGATGCCGGTGCTGATCGCCGGGAAGGCGATGCCGGTCAGGTTGTTGCCCATACACAGGCCCAACGACCGGCGGTAACACTGGGCCAGCAGATCGGCCTCGCCCTGATCACCGCCGCGCCAGACCGGGCCGACGGCGTGAATGACAAAGCGGGCCTTCAGATCGTAGCCGTTGGTAAAACGGGCCTCGCCGGTCGGGCAGCCGCCGGGAATGGCGGCGCATTCCGCCGCCAGGCCGGGACCGGCGGCGTCGTGAATGGCCCCGCACACGCCGCCGCCGACGCTCAGTTGTTGATTGGCGGCATTGACGATGACGGCGATATCAAGGGTGGTGATGTCGGCTTCGATAATGTCAATGCGCCGATCTGCCATGGTCTGTTACTGGCCTTGCGCCTGGGCCCGGTCCATACCGGCGCGGATGGCTTCAAACGCCGCTTCGGGGCCGCTCCAGCCCTGTACTTTGGCCCATTTGCCTTTTTCCAGATCCTTGTAGTGGGTGAAAAAGTGGGCGATCTGTTCGATCAGGATGGGCCGTAAGTCCCGGTACGAGGTGACGTTTTCGTAGTAGGGGTGCAGTTTATCGACCGGCACACAGAGAATTTTTTCATCGACCCCGCTTTCGTCTTCCATCATCAGCACGCCGATCGTGCGGGACGGAATAACACAACCGGGCATGACCGGGATCTGGCCCAGCACGGCGGCATCGACCGCGTCGCCGTCGTCGGACAGCGTGTGCGGAATGAAGCCGTAGTTGCACGGGTAGTGCATGGCGGTGTGCAGGAAGCGATCGACGAACATGGCCCCGGAATTCTTGTCCAGTTCATACTTGACCGGGGCTCCGCCATGGGGAATTTCGATGATCGCGTTGACATCGTAAGGAGGGTTATCGCCGATGGCAATCTTGCTGACATCCATAAAAGCGGGTCCTGAGAAGGAACAATAGTAAAAGGGGCCCTTATTTAACGCTTCCCATATTGCGCCGCAACAATTTTGACCCGGCACGGCCCAATGTGGTAACCGGGAACCATGAAAAAACCTGAAAGCATTCTGGTCTATGTTGGCCTCGACCGGGTCGGTGACGGATTGTTGAAATTGCCCTTCGTGCGCGGCCTGCGCCAGGCTTTTCCGCGGGCCCATATCACCTGGCTGGCGGGCAAGGAAACCAGTGTCTATGCCAATGTGCTGGCCCGGCACGTAGAGGGGCTGCTCGACCGGGTGATCGAAAACGGCGGCGTCGGGCGGCACCCTTCCGAACTGATGCACCGCCCGGCCATTCGCCCGGAAAACGCCACCGCCTTCGATTTGATCATCGACACCCAGAAGATTGTCTGGACGACGCTGTCACTGCGGCGCATTCCGCACAAGACATTCATTTCGCCGGCGGCCCGGTTCGCGCTGTCGTCGATCAAGCCGGCAAAGGGTTACCGCTACCCGAAATCCATGCAGCGCCAGCTGCTCGACCTGCTGGAACTGGCCAGCGGCCGGGTTTTTCCGACCCCGGACTCGCTGGGGCTGATCCCCGGTCCCCATTTGCGGGCCGCGGCGCTGTCGATGCTGCCCGACGGCGAGGCCCGCATCGGCCTGGCACCGGGCTCGGGCGGTAAGCCTAAATGCTGGCCGCTGGAAAACTTCATGGCCCTGGCCAATGCCCAGCGGAACCATATTCCGGTTTTTTTCCTGGGTCCCCAGGAACAGGACTGGCGAGACCGGATTAGCCGCCAAGTCCCGGCGGCAAGGTTTCCCCTACAACGGGAAAATTTTAATTTTGATCCGCTGTTCACGATCGCCCTGGCCGAGCGAATGACGGCGTCCGTGGCCAACGATTCCGGCGTCGGCCATATGCTGGCGCTCGGCGGCCGGCCCCTG
>CBFDVE010000291.1:0-3926 GCA_965613205.1 uncultured Rhodospirillaceae bacterium | reverse complement strand
TCCTGATTAGCCCTGATCTTTTCGTTGGTCGCGCTAGCGACGTTGAGAGTCTTGCCACGTAGCGGCAATATGGCCTGGGTCTGCCGTTGCCGGCCCTGCTTGGCCGAACCGCCGGCGGAATCTCCTTCAACCAGGAACAGTTCCGTACCGGCAGAAGTATTGCGGGTGCAATCGGTTAGTTTCCCCGGCAAGCGCAGTTTACGCGTCGCGCTGGCCCGTTTGGTTTCCCTGGCTGAGCGTTTGCGCAAACGTTCCTCGGAACGCTCGACAATACGCTCCAGCAGCGCCGTCGATACGGTCGGATCTGCCGAAAGCCAATGATCAAAGTGATCCCGGATGGCGTTCTCGATCAGTTTCTGGGCTTCCACTGTCGATAGTTTTTCCTTGGTTTGGCCCTGGAATTGCGGATCGTTGATAAACACCGACATCATCACGCAGGCCCCGCCCAAGACATCATCGGCGACAATTTTGGCGGCTTGCTTGTTGTTGATCAGTTCGCCGTAGGCCTTCAGGCCCTTGGTCAAGGCGCCGCGAAAGCCGTTTTCATGGGTGCCGCCCAAGGGCGTCGGGATGGTGTTGCAATAGGAATTGAAATAATCCTGCTCGTCGATGGGCCAGGCCACGGCCCATTCGATCTTGCCGCCGCTGCCGTTCAGGCCCGTCTGGCCGGAAAACGGGGCAGGGGTCATTGTCTTGCGATCCACCAGGGTTCCTTGCAGGAAATCGACCAGGCCGCCGGGAAAATGCAGGGTCGCGCTTTCCGGGGTTTGGTCTTCTCCCTTGATCAGCCTGGCCGCACAGGACCAGCGAATTTCCACGCCGCGGAATAAATAGGCCTTGGACCGGGCCATGCGATAGAGCGTGGCCGGGCGGAACTGCACCTGTTTGCTAAATATCTGTGGGTCTGCATGGAAGCTGATTGACGTGCCCCGGCGATTGCTGACCGTGCCCGCATTTTCGAGCGGGCCACCGGGAACGCCCCGTGCGTAAGACTGCCGCCACAGGGTCTTGTCCCGCGCCACTTCAATTTCCAGCCGGTCCGACAGGGCATTGACCACCGACAGGCCGACCCCGTGCAGGCCACCCGACGTTTCATAGGCCTTGCCGGAGAACTTGCCGCCGGAATGAAGCGTCGTCAGGATCACCTCCAGGGCCGATTTGTCTTTAAATTTCGGGTGTTTATCGGTCGGAATACCGCGCCCGTTGTCGCTGATGGTGACGGTGAAATCTTCGCCCAGATCGACCGTGATGGTGCTGGCGTATCCGGCCACCGCTTCATCCATGGAATTATCGATGATTTCGGCGACCAGATGATGCAGGGCGTGTTCATCGGTGCCGCCAATATACATGCCGGGGCGCAGGCGGACCGGTTCCAGGCCCTCGAGAACTTCGATATCCTTGGCCGAATAACCTTCCGTTTCGCCGGTACGGGTTGTTTTCTTTGGTCTTTCGGCGGCTTGAAACAGGTCGGTCATGGTGCCTTGAAATCCATCTCTATCAAACGACTGAACCCCATGATATTGTATATCCCGATAATTCAGCGACAATATATTGTGATTATCTACACCCGGATAGAAGTACGAGCAACGCTTATGAACGATGATCAGCTAAAACCGCGGGGCGAGTTGGCAATACGCACCCTGGCCATGCCCGCCGACACCAACCCGAACGGTGATATTTTCGGCGGCTGGCTGATGTCGCAAATGGATATCGCCGGCGGCATTACCGCCCACACCCGGGCGGCGGGCCGGGTGGTCACCGTCGGCGTCGAGGCCATGACCTTCCACCGACCGGTAAAAGTCGGCGATGTGCTGTGCTGTTATGGCGATATTCTGAAAACCGGAACGACCTCTATTTCCGTGCTGATCCAGGCCTGGGTCTTGCAAGACCGAGACCCGACCAGTCGGGTGATGGTTACCGAAGGCACGTTCACCTACGTTGCCATCGACGACAACGGCGACAAACGCGCGATCACGACCTGAATTTGCCTCAAAATACCAGCAGCCCCAGATAGCCGGCAAAGCACAAACTGCTGAGAGCGGCCAGATCGGCGGCGAATCCATTCGAATGTGCCTCGATCGGGCACTGCATCAAGCGGATAACGTGTTGCATGTTCTAACCTCCTTTTGAGTCTGACCATTGTTGTACTGAGAAAAGAACAAAATGGCAACATGTATTTGTAACGGGCAGTTTTCTTGCCATCACAGCGAATTGATTGGAGAACTAATCCAGCCTCGTTATATTGACTTTATGAAAACAGCAAGGATGATTTTGGCCGCTCTGGGGCTTACCGTCGGGCTTATATCTGTTGCCCCGGTTTACGCCAATGAAGTCAAGGTCGTGGACGCCAGGGCGTCCCGGTCAGGCAATGGGACTTACAGTTTTTCCGTCACCCTGCTTCATGCCGACAATGGCTGGGATCATTACGCCGACCGTTGGCAGGTCCTGTCGCCCGATGGAAAAATTCTCGCCACACGGGTGCTGATGCATCCCCACGATTCTGAACAACCCTTCACCCGTGGCATGTCCGGGGTGAAAATTCCCAAGGGCCTAAGCTGGGTGAATATCCGCGCCCATGACAAAGTCCATGGCGACGGACCGGTGCTGTTTAGGGTCGAACTGCCCTAAAGGCCCCGCCAATGATGGCAGGCTGTCTGGTGGCCGGTGGTTATTTCTTCAATTTCAGGCAATTTTGTGCCGCACAAATCGGTGGCTTTCTGACATCTCGGGTGGAACGGGCAACCGCTGGGCGGGTCCAGGGGTGACGGTAATTCACCGCTTAACTTGATCCGTTCCTTGCTCCCGGTCGGATCGGCCTTGGGCGTGGACGACAGCAAGGCTCTCGTGTAGGGATGGCGGGGATTGCTGAAAATATCCTGCCTGAAACCGAATTCCACCGGATGGCCCAGGTACATCACCATGATCTCGTCGGCGACATGGCGCACCACGCTCAGATCGTGGGAAATAAACAGATAGGCCAGATTGAATTCATCTTGCAGATCGGCCAGCAAATTCAGCACTTGCGCCTGTATAGACACATCAAGGGCCGAAACCGGTTCATCGAGAATGACAATTTTGGGCTTCAGCATCAGCGCCCGGGCGATGGCGATGCGCTGGCGCTGGCCACCGGAAAACATGTGCGGGTAACGCCCGTAATGCTCCGGCCTAAGGCCGACCTTGGCCATCATTTCCTGGCCCGCCCGGCGTCGTTCGGCGGCACTCATTGAAGTATTGATTTTCAGGGGTTCTTCCAGAATACTGCCGACCTTCTGGCGCGGATTGAGGGAACTGTAAGGGTCCTGAAATACAATCTGGACCATGGGCCGGAGTTTCCTGATGGTCGCCGCAGACGCGCCGATCACATCGTCGCCATCGATCACCAACCGCCCCGAGGTCGGTTCTTCGATCATCGTCAGCAGCCGGGCCAGGGTCGACTTGCCACAACCGGATTCGCCAACAACCGCAAGCGTCTTGCCCGTCGATAATGAAAAACCGACCCCGTCCAGGGCTTTCAGAACCGCCTTGTCGGCGAACAAACCCTGGGAAACCTGATAGTGACGGGTCAGGTTTTGCGCCTGCAAAATCACCTCGTTCATGGCCTGGCCTCCAGGGGGGTGTGACAACGCACCTGGTCGGTCACGGGTGGCGGCGTCGCACGGCATAAATCGGTGGCGATGGTGCAGCGTGGATTGAACAGGCAACCGGCGGGGAAACTGCCCTGTCCGGGAACCACGCCGGGGATCGATTTCAGGCGCTCACCATGGCTGCGTTCGGGCAGGGCATCGAGCAGGGCGGCCGTATAAGGGTGGCGCGGGGTGGCGAACAGGGCGCCCACATCGGCCTGTTCGACCTGCTGTCCGGCGTACTGGACGCTGACCCGGTGGGCGGTTTCGGCGACCACGCCCATGTCGTGGGTGATCAGGATC
>CBFDVE010000290.1:0-3933 GCA_965613205.1 uncultured Rhodospirillaceae bacterium | reverse complement strand
TATCTTCCGGGAGGAGCAACGGGAGAGCTTCTCGGTGCCTTCGCCTTGACTGAACCGCAGGCAGGGTCCAACCCTGCCGATATGAGCAGCCGGGCGACCCGCACCGATGACGGCTATCATATCGAAGGGATCAAGCATTTTATATCTAACGGCGCGGTGGCCGATTTCATCGTCGTTTTCGCCCTGACCGAGTCGGGTAAGAAAAACATCAGCGCCTTCGTCGTCGACCGGGACACACCGGGATTGACGGCGGGGCCGCCGGAAAAAACCATGGGGCTGCGGGGGGGCCATGTATTCGAGCTGTCGTTCGACTGTCATATCCCCGCCAAAAACCGAATCGGCACGGAAGGAAGTGGTTTGAAAACGGCCATGCGGGTGTTGGACAACGGTCGCATGGACGTTGCAGGCATGTGTATCGGCATATCCCAGGCGGCTTTAGATGCATCGGTATCGTGGGCCAGGGAACGCCGGGTCGGTGGCATGGCGCTGGTCGATTATCAGGGCATCAAATGGATGCTGGCGGACATGGCGACTCAGCTTCAGGCTGCCCGACTGCTGGCCTGTCAGGCGGCGGCCTTGCGTCAGAGGGGCGAACGATTTAGCCGGGAAGCGTCTATGGCAAAACTGTTTGCATCTGAAATGGCAGCGAAAGTGACCGATCTTGCCCTGCAAATCCATGGTGGTTACGGCTATATCGCAGACATGCCTCTGGAACGCTATGTCCGCGATGTCCGCGTCATGCGCATTTATGAAGGTTCGTCGGAAATTCAGCGCAACATCATTGCGGCCACGCTTTTAAGGTAGGGAAACAGTGTTACGTCACCAAAACTGGACCAGGCCCGTCAAGGTTACTCCGTCTCGTGAATTTCGAAACTGTGGGTCAGATCGACCGACCCGCGTAACATGAGCGCGCCTGAACAGTATTTTTCCATGGATAGTCTAACCGCCTGTTCCACCGCGCTTGGTTTTAGATCGTTGCCGGTAACGACGAAATTGACGTGGATGGCGGTAAATACTTTCGGCACGTCATCCGATCGCTCTGCCTGTAAATGGGCCACGCAGTGATCCACGGATTGACGGGATTTCTTGAGAATTTCCAATACGTTAATGGAGATGCACCCACCCAGCCCCATGAGTATCATCTCCATCGGGCGAACACCCAGATTTCGCCCACCAAGAGCCGGTGGGCCATCCAAGACGATGGTATGTCCGCTGTCGGCGTGGGCTAAATACTGTGAATTCTCAGTCCATTTGACTTCTGCTTTCATCAAGCAATTCCTCCTCTAAACCGTTTGTCCGGCAGGGGACGTTTATTTATGGAATTCGGTCAGGCGGACACCATCGGGGTCCATAGCCTTGATCAGATCAATGACATCCGCACCCGGCACCGGTGTCTCGGCAACATCGGCAGCGACCAGAAGTTCGAACCCAGTGGCCTCCTGAATTTCTTCAATGCTGTGGCCGGGATGATAGGACTGGATTTGCATGACTCTGTCGGGGTTCTTGAAATTCATGACACCAAGATTGGAGACAATCGTCATCTCATTTTTCATTTGTTCTTCGGTGCGATGGTTGTAGCCCTGCCCGGTGACGAAATCGACTTCCTCGACGAACGTTCGTGGCGTGTGGCGGGTGCTCCAGATCACCACTTGTGGCGTGATCGGCATCAGGAAAGCCGAGGCGGCTCCTCCGGGAAGCTGAACCTTGGGGTTTTCGATGCTGCCAATAACGCTCAGATTGGTGTTGCCGTGCAGGTCGATCTGGGCCGAGCCCAGGAACATCACGTGCAATTCCCCCTTTTGTGCCAGGTCGAACACTTCGTGCAGGCCGTAATAGGCCGATGCTCCTTCATTCTGGCGGGGGTCAAACGAAGATAGGAATATCCGTTCAAATTCCGGATCGACGCCGCCGGCACCGGAAATAAAGGCCATGTCCGGGGCATGGGTCTTTCGCGCCAGGCTCATGGCCAGAACGGGCAGGGGAGAAGAGACGCCATGCAGAGCTGAATTGTGGTTTTTGATTTCGCGCGACATGGCATAAATCATCAAGTCGGCCATTTCCATAGAATTGCTCACGCTGCGTCCCTCCCGTAGACGTATTGTTCAAGGTAGTTTTCAAACTGGTCGTTGTTCACCGCCTCTATGTATTCCCGCACATGGTCATAGTCCGCGTCATAGCGGTTGAAGCATGAACATGGATACGCCCCGTTTGGTGCGTGCACCACGGCATCCACATGGAAATGCGGTATTGAAGTGGCCTCTGGATTTTTACGGATCTCTTCGTTGGATACAATTTCCTCTGCGGTGACGATAACGGTTTTTGCCGCCTTGGCCTTGATGATGTCTTCATATTTCGGCCCTTCGATGCGGACATTGCCGAATTCGTCAGCCTGCTGAGCGTGCAGCACGGCCACATCAGGTTCGATGGCCCGTACCGCAATCAATTTCTCACCGGTAAACGGATCGTCGAATTGCTGCTGGCTGCCCAATACTTCGCTGATATCGAGCAGATCCGATCCGAGCATACCCCTGATCGGCAACGACGGAATGCCCATGGCGGCGGCCCGGAAGCCGGCAATAATCGGCTGGCAGGCGCCTTCTTTGGTGATGATTTCACCGGATTCGGATTTCTTGCGGAAATTCGGGGCAAACCCGAGCAATTCAAAGGCCAGCAAACCGGCCCGTACTTTTTCGACGCAACCGGCCCCGATTAAAATATCGAAGTCGATCGCCGGTTCACGGTCAACAAGGACCAGGTCTTTCTTTTTCTGGCGGATAATTTCGTTTATCAAGGCCATCGGTGCCCGGTGGAAGGTCGCGCCTCCCGTTGTCATTACGTCACCATCCTTGATCAGCCCAACGGCTTCTTCAAAGCTGCACAATACTTTTTTCATCTGAATATCCTTGCCGTTATATCTGTCTTTGAATTTCGGTCGGTCATTGGGACTCCTCTTTGGCCGCTTGCTCGATGGCTTCATTTCGCAAGTCGACACGTCGAATTTTTCCCGAAATGGTTTTTGGTAAAGCATCGCGGAATTCAATTTCACGAGGGTATTTGTAGGGTGCCGTCTGGGCTTTGACGAAATCCTGAATTTCTTTCTTAAGGTCACCGGAAGCCGTATATCCTGCGGCTAGGGTGATATAGGCTTTGACGATATCGCCGCGTAATTTATCGGGTTTGCCGACCACGGCGGATTCCATTACCGCCGGGTGTTCCAGCAGGGTGCTTTCCACCTCAAAGGGGCTGATCCTGTATCCGGCCGACGAAATGACATCATCGTTGCGTCCGACAAACCAGAAATATCCATCGCTGTCCCGTGTCGCCATGTCACCGGTGTAGTACCATCCGTGGTGGATGCACTTGGCGGTGGCGGCATCGTCATTCTGATAGCCACGGAACAGGCCCAATGGGTGAGGGTCGGTTATGCGTACGGCGATATTGCCGACTTCATTATTGGGACAGGTTTTGCCTTCGTCATCGACGATACCGACATCGACACCTGGCACCGGCTTGCCCATAGACCCGGGCTTGATTTCCATGCCGGGGTAATTGGCGACGATATTAATCGTCTCGGTCTGGCCGTAGCCGTCGTGAACCTGGTTACCGACCTTTTCTTTCCATATGCGCATGACTTCCGGATTAAGCGGTTCCCCGGCACCAAGAGAGTGACGGATGGAACTCAGGTCATAGTTTTCAAGGTCGGCCTGGACCAAAAGCCTGTAGATGGTTGGCGGCACACAAAACGTGCTGACCTTTAGTTTTTCGACCAGGCGAAGATGGGCGTCGGCGTCGAATTTGGGATCGGCATCATAGAGCACATTGGTGACGCCAATTTGCCATTGCGGGAACAACATACCCCAGGCGGCCTTGGCCCAGCCGGTGTCCGACAGAGTCCAATGGATATCTTCTTCGTGAAGGTCCATCCAGAATTTT
>CBFDVE010000289.1:0-3948 GCA_965613205.1 uncultured Rhodospirillaceae bacterium | reverse complement strand
GAAACTCAGCCGGAAACTCAGCCGGAAACTCAGCCGGAAACTCAGCCGGAAACAATGGTCCACGAACCATCATCATTGCGGCAGGCCCGACCGGTCGCCGTCTCGCTTTTGCCATCCACATTGACCGTGGTTTCGAATTCCCGGCAGTCCTTGCCACCCTGTTGATAGGTACTGGTCGGCGTGGCACTGCCCGAATGCCCGGAATCCGGGTTTTGCCAGCTCGAGGCATAGCCTGTCTTGTTTGTCTCAAGGGCCAGTTGAGCCGTTTGCTGGGCCATGTCACGGTCGTTGGCATCCAGTACTTTGCCGATTTCACTGCCCGCATAGGCCCCGGCCAATCCACCGACCACGGCGGCCAGTATCTGCCCCTTGCCGCTGCCGAACTGGGCCCCGACCAGGGCCCCCAGTCCGGCCCCGATAACGGTGCCAAAGGTTTGTTTGTTAGCCGTCCCTTCGGCGCAACCGGTCAACAAGGCGATGGCAACCAACGGCACTGCGATCATTTTTTTCATCATCTGAATATGCTCCTGCGATTAAACCTATTATACAGGAATGATGAGCATCCGAAAAGACATCGACCTGGGTGATTTGAAAAAAAAACTTCTGACCCATCGTCAGCAGATTCTGGACGATGCCAAGATCAGCGAAGAATTCCGCCAACCGGTCGAACTGGACCAGACATCGGTTGGTCGCCTGTCCCGCATGGACGCCATTCAGGGCCAGGCCATGGCGCTGGAAACCGACCGGCGGCGACAGGTTGAACTTAAATTGATCGATGCCGCCCTGCACCGTATAGAAACAGGCGATTATGGCGACTGCCAGTCCTGTGATCAAGAAATCCCGGCCAAACGATTGCAGATCGACCCGACCGCCGGCGTCTGCATCAATTGCGCTAAATAAGTTATTGCGGGTCCGGTTTTTCCACATGTTCACGGGTTTTCAAAAAGCGAATGGCGGGCCAGTCTTCCCCCGCCCGGTCCAGGTGCCACCCATTGCGGGCCAGAAATACCGGCTCGCCGTCATGATCTTCGGCCAGGGCGGCCTTGTTGGCGGTGATGAATTTTTTCAATTCCCCACCGTCATCGGCCTCGACCCAGCGGGCGGTATACAAACTGGTCGCCTCGAAATGCACCGGCACGTCGTATTCCGTGCGAATGCGGTCGGCCATGACTTCAAATTGCAAGGGCCCGACGGCACCGACAATCCAGTCGGCGCCGATCAGCGGTTTGAACACGCTGGCCGCCCCTTCTTCGGCCAGTTGTTGCAGGGCGCGGCCCAGATGTTTGGCCCGCATGGGGTCTTCCGGGCGCACCGATTGCAGGTATTCCGGGGCGAAACAGGGAACGCCGGTGAAATGCAAATCTTCCCCTTCGCTCAGGCCATCACCGATGCGCAAACCGCCGTGATTGGGAATACCGACAATATCACCGGGCCAGGCTTCTTCCGCCAGTTCCCGTTCCTGAGCCAAAAACAGTACCGGATTATGGATGTTCATGGTCTTGCCCGAGCGCATGTGTTTAAGCTTGATGCCCCGTTTGAAATGCCCCGAACAGACGCGGATGAAGGCGATACGATCCCGGTGCTTGGGGTCCATATTGGCCTGGATTTTAAACACAAAAGCGCTGACCTTGTTTTCCAAAGGTTCGATCAGGCGGTCCGTGGTTGGTTGATTGCGCGGCGATGGGGCCATGGTCGACAGGCCGTGCAACAATTCGCGAACGCCGAAATTATTGACCGCACTGCCGAAATAAACCGGCGTTTGATTACCATCCAGATAAGCCTGCATATCAAAGTCGGGCGTCAACCCGCGCACCATTTCAATATCTTCCCGCAACTTGGTGACCGCCTCGGCGGGCAACATTTCATCCAGCATTGGGTCATCCAATCCCTGGCAGGTAACTCCTTCCGCCGGGATCGCCCCTTTGCTCCCCTTTTGCAGCAGCACCAGGCGATCGGCGAACAGATCATAACAGCCGAGGAAATCCCGGCCCATGCCGATGGGCCAGCTTGCCGGGGTCACATCCAACGCCAGCGCCTGTTCGATTTCGTCCAGGATATCAAACGGATCGCGGCTTTCCCGATCCAGCTTGTTGATGAAGGTAACAATCGGCATGTCGCGCAGCCGGCAGACTTCGAACAACTTGCGGGTTTGTGCCTCGATGCCCTTGGCGGCGTCCAGCACCATGACCACGCTATCGACGGCGGTCAGAGTACGGTAGGTATCTTCGCTGAAATCTTCATGGCCGGGAGTGTCGAGCAGATTGAAGGTTTTTTCATCGTATTCGAAGGTCATCACCGATGATGCCACTGAAATGCCCCGTTCCCGTTCGACCTTCATCCAGTCCGACCGGGCGCGACGCTGATCGCCGCGGACTTTAACCGCCCCGGCTTGCAAAATGGCGCCGCCGAACAGCAACAGTTTTTCGGTCAGCGTCGTCTTGCCCGCATCCGGGTGCGAGATAATCGCAAATGTGCGCCGTCGCGCGACCTGGCTTTCTAGTTTATTCATTGAAATTCAGTTGGGGTCACTGTGGACATTGAAGGTGCACGGGATGTAGCGCTTTTGGGCGATTACGACCAGAATTATATTTTCTTTTTGGTTGCCTGTCAGACTGTTGTAATGCTGTTGTGTTAGCCATAGACTATATTTTCTACGTTTTTATGATTGAGGACAGGCGATGTCAGACCCTATACAGGCGATCACACCTCGTGCTCCCTTCGACCGTCGGGACCTTCTGGGTCGCCGTATTGTCGAACGACGGGAGGGCCATGATCAACGCTACGAAATAGAACGGCGGGATCAAATTGTCGCCATGATGATCATGGAACGGCGGACAGAAAAATCACGGCGGATGGCTGATGAACGCCGCAATAGTGATCTGCGCAACGCCTTGCGGCGGGAAATTCCGGAACGACGGCACTAAAACTCAGACCCGGTGCCGCCACCAGTTTGTCTCGTTGATCGAAAATACCGGCTGATAATGGCGGATGGTCCTGGCCTCGACCACCTGTTTGATCTGGTTATCGAGCACGTATGTTTTGCCATCCAGATAAACCACCAATATGGCATGGCCGATTTTCAGGTTCAGATCCTTGACCGCCACCACCCGCAACTGGCCTTGCTTGAAGCCCAGCTTTTTCAATGACAGATACTTGATGATTGCATAATCTTCGCAATCGCCGAAGCGGGACATGAATTCTCCTGGCGAAGCCCAATAGTCCTTTTTGCCCCAGTTGTTTATATCCGTTATGTATCTGGCCTTGTTCATCCGGGTGTTGATTTTCTCGATTATGGTCAGCCGGCTTTTCCCCTTCAGGCGGGCCAGATAGGCGTTCCATTTGTCGTAGAGGCATTTATTGATTTTGGTTGCCTGGCAATTCCCCTTGCCATTGGCCGCCGCCTCTTTTGAATAACGGGCAATGGCGGCGTTCCATTTTTTGAACGGCTTCATGTTCGATGAGCGGGTTTCTTTTGATCCGAAAAAGCTCGGCTTGACCGCCGCCTGAACGGGCACCGTGGACAACAACAGAAATACAAAACAGGCCAGTACAACGGTTAATCCAAGTGGTTTCATTATCGCTGTATGATCCTGAAATTGAATAATATTTTTTTTAACGCCAATAATCATACTATTATAGATGGCTTCCTATTAGACCTGTTGCAAAAGTCTGGTGATTTTTTGTTAACCCGAGTGTGATTCAAAGGAGGAAGAGCGAGGGAGGCTCTTCCGATGGCAAAGTTTAACAGCGCGTGGCTTATTTCCAAACGACAATTTCGGTCTCTGACGGGCGTTGAGGCGGACACCTTCTGCAAGTTGGTTGACCGTCTGCGGCCTCATTGGCGAGATCGCATCGAGGTTCCGAAGAACCGTTCCGGGCGTCCGTGGGGTGTCGGCGGACTTGAGGATCACCTGCTTGTCCTTCTGATCCTGTACCGATGCGCCATCA
>CBFDVE010000288.1:0-3967 GCA_965613205.1 uncultured Rhodospirillaceae bacterium | reverse complement strand
CGAGACCGGCGCCGTTGACCATGCAGCCGATGTTGCCGTCGAGCTTGATGTAATTCAGATCGTGGCGGGCCGCTTCAAGCTCCGCCGGGTCTTCTTCGTCTTCGTCACGCAATTCCTCGATGTCCTTGTGGCGGAACAGCGCGCTGTCGTCGAAATTCATTTTGGCGTCCAGCGCGATGATCGCCCCGTCGCCGGTGACGACCAACGGGTTGACTTCCATCATCGATGAATCCAGATCCATGAAGGCCTTGTAGATGGCCATCAGGAATTTGACTGCGGCACCTACCTGCTTGCCTTCAAGGCCCAGGCCGAAGGCCAGCTTGCGGGCGTGGAAGGGTAACATTCCGGTGGCCGGGTCGATAACCACTTTGAGGATTTTTTCCGGCGTCGCGGCGGCCACTTCCTCGATTTCCATGCCGCCTTCGGTCGAGGCCATGATGATCACCCGGCATGATCCCCGGTCGATCAGCAGGCTCAAATACAGTTCGCGCGCGATATCGCAGCCTTCCTCGATATAGATGCGCTTGACCTCTTTGCCCTTGTCGCCGGTCTGCCTGGTGACCAGAACGTGGCCCAGCATGTCGCGGGCGGCGTCTTTGACATCGTCGATGGACTTGACCACCCGCACCCCGCCCTTGCCGTCAGGATCATTGGCGAAGCGCCCTGCCCCCCGCCCACCGGCATGAATTTGCGATTTGACCACCCACACCGGACCGCCCAGGTCCTTGGCGATGGTTTCGGCTTCGGGCCGGGTATAGGCGACACCGCCGCGCGGCACCGCGACCCCGTAACCGGCCAGCAATTGCTTGGCCTGATATTCATGAATGTTCATTTTTCTACCCTATGCCTCTGTCAACGTGTGCCCATGGTTGGTTATTTCTTTTTCGCCTTCCTGGCCTTGGTTTTTTTCACCGGTGCTTTTTTCACCGGTGCTTTTTTCACGGCGACCTTTTTGGCCGGAGCCTTCCTGGCTTTGGTCTTTTTCATCGGAGCTTTCTTGGCCGGAGACTTTTTCACGGCGGCCTTTTTCTTGAGTTTCAAAATCGCCTTGATCAGGCCTTTAACCGCGCGGACGGATTTGTTGAATCCGGTCTTTTCCGTCCCCTCCAGTTTAATCTCGACAATCCGTTCGACTCCCTTGGCGCCGATGACAACGGGGACGCCGACGTACATGCCCTTGACCCCGTACTGGCCGTTCAGGTAGGCGGCGCACGGCAGCACCCGTTTTTTGTCTTTCAGATATGATTCCGCCATGGCGATGGCCGAACTGGCCGGGGCGTAAAAGGCCGAGCCGGTTTTCAGCAGGCCGACAATTTCAGCGCCACCACTGCGGGTACGCTGGACAATGTCATCGATTTTCTTTTGCGTCGTCCATTTCATCTTGACCAGATCGGGCAGGGGAATACCGGCGACCGTGGAATAGCGCGGCAAGGGCACCATGGTGTCGCCGTGGCCGCCGAGCACGAAGGCGGTGACGTCTTCGACCGAGACCTTGAATTCTTGCGACAGGAAATAGCGGAAACGGGCGCTGTCCAGCACCCCGGCCATGCCGACCACCATGTGATGGGGCAGACCACACGCTTCGCGCAAAACCCAGACCATGGCATCGAGCGGGTTGGTGATGCAGATAACGAAGGCTTTCGGGCAATATTGCTTGATTCCCTGGCCGACGGATTCCATGACGGAAGTATTGATACCGAGCAGATCATCACGGCTCATGCCCGGCTTGCGGGCGACCCCGGCGGTCACGATGACCACATCGGCATCCTTGATGGAAGCATATGAAGAAGACCCGCTTAGCCCCGAATTGAACCCTTCGACCGGCGAGGATTGGGCCAGATCGAGCGCCTTGCCCTGAGGAATGCCCTTGGCGATATCGAACATCACCACATCACCGAGTTCTTTCAGGCCCGCCAGATGGGCCAGGGTGCCGCCGATATTACCGGCGCCGATAAGAGCGATCTTGTTGCGTGCCATATCCGCTTCCCCTTTAGATCAATTTCCCGTTGAGATTATTTTGGCTTTATGCCTATGAATCTACTAGCGCCATTTACCCCCGAGGGCAAGCCCTACCCACCTGAAAGTGTTGTTTCAATTATAGAAATCAAGCCCAAGTTGTTGTTATTCGGCGGCCTGGCTGGTCGCTTTCAGGGGCGGCGACATGTCGAACATGCGTTGCAGGGGTTTCAGGGCGCGCCGGCGCAGATCTTCCGGCAATTCCACCCGGGGCGCTTCGTTGCGCAAAGCCAGGTACAGTTTCTCCATGGTGTTCATGGCCATATAAGGGCAATGAGTGCACGGGCAGGCCCCCACATCGCGGTCCTCGCTGACCCCTGGTGCGGCGATGAAGGTTTTGCCGGGGTGGCATAGCTCCATCTGATGAATGATATGGGGTTCGGTGGCGATGATGAAGGTGCGGGCCGGGTCCTGGGCGACGAAGTCTAAAATACCCCTGGTCGAACCGACGTAATCGGCCAGATCGAGAATAACATCCGGGCATTCGGGATGGGCAACCACTTTGGCTTCCCTGTGTTCGGCCCTAAGCAGCAAAATCCGCTCTTCGGAAAATTCTTCGTGGACAATACAGGCCCCCGGCCACAGCACCATGTGGCGACCGGTCTGCTTGATTAAGAAGGCCCCCAGATGGCGGTCGGGAGCAAACAAAATGGGCTGATCCCGTGGTATCTGGTCGATAATCGCCTGGGCGTTGGACGAGGTGACGATGATATCGGACAGGGCCTTGACCTCGGCCGAACAATTGATATAGGTCAGCGAGATATGATCCGGGTAAGCGTCGCGCCAGCGCTTGAACGCGGCGGGTTGGCAGTCCTGTTCCAGGGAACATCCGGCATCGGCGTCAGGCAACAAAACGGTGCGGGTCGGATTAACGATTTTGGCCACTTCCGACATGAACCGAACGCCGCAAAAAACGATCATTTGGGCCTCGGTATCGGCGGCGCGGCGGGACAGATCAAGGGAATCGCCAACATAATCGGCGATATCCTGGATTTCGTAATCCTGATAATAGTGGGCCAGAATCACGGCATTTTTCTGCCGCCGCAAACGGTCGATTTCGGCCTTCAGGTCAAGGCCTGGGTCTACTGTCGTTTGCGCGTCTACTCCGGGCAGGATGATCATTTCGCTCAATCCGGGTCTCCATGGCAATAAACTTAAGCCTTGATGTAGTAAGGATTGGCCCCCTTACGCAAGGGTAAACTGGCTTTTATGAGCCTTGGCCAGATAGCTTTCGGACTGCATTTCGATCAGCCGCGATGCCGTCCGTTCGAACTCAAAGGATCCATCACCCGTTGAATACAGCTCCATGGCCGGGGCCTCGGCGGAACAGATCAGGCTGACATTGTGTTCGTAAAGGGCGTCGATCAGGGTCACGAAACGCTTGGCCTCGTTGCGGTTTTGCGGGCCCATTGTGGGAATTTCACGCACGATGAGGGTGTGAAACCGCCCGGCAATGGCCAGGTAATCACCGGCACCCAGGGGTTTGGCGCACATGTCGTCGAAAGACACCAGCGCCACCCCGTCCGCCGCCATGGGAATGTCCAGTTGCCGCCCGTTGACCACCAGGGGAATTTCCAGTTCTTCCGCCTCGCTGGTCAAACGCTCGAACAGGCGGATCAGGGTGCGATCGACTTTTTTGTCCAGGGGGCTGTGGTAAGCCCCCGACTGGCGAACATTTTGCAGCCGGTAATCGGTCGCACTGTCGAGCATCAACACATCAAGCTTTTCTTCGATCAAATGAATAAACGGTAAAAACATCTGCCGTTGCAGACCATCCTTGTACAGGTCGTTCGGGGGCCGGTTCGAGGTCGCAACGACGACCACGCCGTTGTCGAACAGGGTTTCAAAAAAACGGCCGATAATCATCGCATCGGCGATATCGGTGACCATGAATTCATCAAGGCACACCAATTTGCATTGTCTGGCAATGGTGGTGGCAACCGCTGCGACG
>CBFDVE010000287.1:0-3979 GCA_965613205.1 uncultured Rhodospirillaceae bacterium | reverse complement strand
ATATCTTTTTCGCCGATATTCTACTGCGCCTGCATCCGCTTTGGAACCTGATCGGTTATGAACGGGTCGAACGGCCCATTGTCGCCATCGAAAGCCGGGTCAAGGGGTTCCTGTTCGATTGCCGCATGTGTGGCAAATGCGTGCTGTCGTCGACCGGCATGTCGTGCCCCATGAACTGCCCGAAATCCTTGCGCAATGGTCCCTGTGGCGGGGTTCGGGCCGATGGCAATTGCGAGGTCGAACCGGACATGCCGTGCGTCTGGACGGAGGCCTGGAAGGGGGCCCGGATGATGAAAAACGGCAATGATATCAATATCGTCCAGATGCCCCCCGATCAAAGCCTGCGCGGCACATCGTCCTGGTTGCGGGCCACCGCCGAACGGGCCGCAGGGGCCAAAAACCATGACTGAGGAGTTCGATCACGCCTCCCCCCTGCCGCCCCTGCCCGGCCATTCGTCACGGGGTCGCCTGGAACGAATTTTGCGGCGCGGAGATTTCGCCGTTACCGCCGAATTGAGCCCACCGGATTCCGCCGACCCCAATGATGTGTTCGAGCGGGCAAGCGCCTTCGAAGGCTGGGTCGATGGCATTAACGCCACGGACGGATCAGGCGCCAATTGCCACATGTCATCGGTCAGCGTCTGTGCCCTGTTGACCCGCATCGGCTATGCCCCGGTGATGCAGATATCCTGCCGCGACCAGAACCGCATCGCCATTCAGGGCCATGTGCTGGGGGCCGCCGCCATGGGGGTCAACAATATTCTGTGCCTGACCGGCGACGGTGTCCAGGCTGGCGATCAGCCCGGTGCCAAGCCGGTGTTCGACTTAGATTGCATGTCCTTGCTGACCACCATTCGAAAAATGCGTGACGAAAGCCAATTTCTGTCGGGCCGTAAAATCACCGAAGCACCCGAAGTTTTTTTGGGCGCGGCGGCCAACCCGTTCGCCCCGCCCCATGACTTCCGGGTGCAGCGGCTGGCTAAAAAAATTAACGCCGGGGCCCAGTTCATCCAGACCCAGTATTGTTTCGATATGGCCATGCTGACCAATTTCATGAGCCAGGTGCGGGATCTGGGATTGCACGAGAAATGTTTCATTCTGGCCGGGGTCGGGCCCCTGGCATCGGCCAGGGCGGCCCGCTGGATCAGGACCAACGTGCCCGGCATTCACATTCCCGAAGCGATTATCGAGCGCTTGCAAGGGGCTCAGGATCAAAAACGGGAAGGCCGCAATATCTGTATCGAAATGATCCAGCAGATGCGAGAAATGGCTGGCATTTCCGGCATTCATGTGATGGCCTACCGGCAGGAAGAACAGGTCGCCGAAATCGTCGAAATGTCGGGTGCGCTGCGAGGCCGCAAACCCTGGCGCAAGGAAATGAGCCCGGCCGATCTGGCCACCGAAGCGATGATCGAATAAATATTTTTTATCCATACAGGAGACCCTTGAGCCATGACCGAAACCATTGTCAGTTCCGCCACCAAAGAAGTGGTTATCGGGTTTAACCGCCCGTTCGTGATTATCGGCGAACGGATCAACCCGACCGGACGCAAGTTGCTGGCCGCCGAAATGGCCGCCGGGGATTATTCCAGGGTCGAGAGCGACGCCCTGGCCCAGGTCGAGGCCGGGGCCCACATGCTGGATGTCAACGCCGGTATTCCCATGGCGGACGAGCCGAAAATTCTGGCCGAGGCGATCCAGTTGGTGCAGTCCCTGACCGATCTGCCGCTATCTATCGATTCTTCCATTGTCGAGGCGCTGGAAGCGGGCCTGGCCGTTTATAAGGGCAAGGCCCTGGTTAATTCTGTGACCGGCGAAGAAGAACGCTTAGAAGCGGTGTTTCCGCTGATCAGGAAATACGGCGCCGCCGTGGTCGCCATATCCAACGACGAAACCGGCATTTCCGAAGACCCGGACGTGCGCTTCGAGGTGGCCAAAAAAATCGTCGAACATGCCGCCGATTACGGTATTGCGGCCTGTGACGTGGTCGTCGATCCTCTAATCATGCCCATCGGGGCGCTCAACGATGCCGGGGCGACGACGTTCAAATTGCTCCACCGGCTGCATTCGGAACTGAAGGTCAATACCACCGGCGGGGCCTCGAACGTCAGCTTTGGCCTGCCCAACCGCAATGGTTTGAACGCCGCCTTTATCCCCATGGCGATGGCGGCGGGCATGACTTCGGCGATCACCAATCCCCTGCACAAGGAAGTGACCGAGGCCATCATGGGGGCCGATGTGATGATGGGTCACGACCCCAATTGCAGCCGCTGGATCCGCAAGTTCCGTGATCCGGTTAACACCGGGGATCGGGCCGGGGGCCGGGCCGGTGGACGCAGGCGGCGACGCGGTGGCTGATCCAGATCAGGTCCTCGCCGTTTTTTCGCCGTCAGGCAAACGTGGCCATTTTTCGCCGGGCACCACGGTGTTGGACGCCGCCCGGCAGTTGGGTGTGGACCTGGACAGCGTCTGCGGTGGCCGGGGTATTTGCGGACGCTGTCAGATTGATGTGGCCGAAGGTGATTTCGCCAAGTACGGCATCGTCTCGGCGGCGGATCATTTGTCGGATGCCGAAATAGCCGAACAACATTTCCGCGACGTCAAGGGCATGGCGACAGGCCGCAGGCTCGGCTGCCAGGCGCACATGATGGGCGATGTGGTTATCGACGTGCCCGCCGAAAGCCAGGTCCACCGGCAAGTCGTGCGCAAGCGGGCGGAAGCCCGTGACATTACCATCGATCCGACCATCACCCTGCATTATGTGGAAGTCACTGAAGCCGACATGGATGAGCCGTCCGGCGACTTGCGGCGCTTGCAACTGGCCTTATGGGAACAATGGGACCTGAGCGGATTGAGCGCCGATGTGCGGCTGGTGCGCCAGATGCAGGGTGCCCTGCGCGAGGGAAGCTGGAATGTCACTGTCGGCATCAGTGGCGGGGCGCGCATTATCGCCGTCTGGCCCGGCTACCGGGAAACCATACTGGGCATCGCCTACGACATCGGCTCGACCACCATCGCCGCCCACCTGTGTGATCTGAGCAGCGGCGACGTGCTCGCCTCGGGCGGGCTGATGAACCCGCAAATCCGCTTCGGCGAAGACCTGATGAGCCGGGTTTCCTATGTCATGATGAACCCGGACGGCGACAGGGTTCTGACCCAGGTGGTGCGCGAAGCCTTGAATACTCTGGCGACCGAAGTGTCCAGCGAGGCCGGTACAGATATGGAAGATATCCTTTCCGTGACTTTGGTCGGCAATCCGGTGATGCACCATTTGTTGTTGGGCCTGGACCCGGTGCCGCTAGGAGCGGCCCCGTTTGCCCTGGCCGTGGACCGGGCCATTGAAATGTCTGCGGGCGACCTGGACCTGAAATTGCACGGCGGCGCGCGGGCCTATGTATTGCCCTGCATCGCCGGTCATGTAGGGGCCGACAGCGCCGCCGTGGTACTGTCCGAAGCACCCCATTTGAGCGACCACATGACCCTGATAGTGGACGTGGGCACCAATGCGGAAATTGTCCTCGGCAACAAGGACCGGCTGCTGGCCTGTTCCAGTCCGACCGGGCCGGCGTTTGAAGGGGCGCAGATATCTTCGGGCCAGCGGGCCGCAGCGGGGGCCATCGAGCGGGTGCGTATCGACCCGGTTACGCTGGAGCCACGTTACAAGGTTATCGGCTGCGATCTGTGGTCGGACGAGGCGGACTTCGAAGCGGCCACTGGTGACACCGGTATCACCGGCATCTGCGGATCGGGCATTATCGAGGCCATCGCCGAAATGTTCCTGGCCGGTATTATCACCGCTGACGGGGTTATCGTCGCCGCCGACAGCCCCCGGATTATCCCGGACGAGCACACAAAAGGACGCACATTTTCCTATCTTCTGCTTGCGGGGGAGCCCGAAATTCGCATTTACCAGACCGATGTGCGGGCCATTCAACTGGCTAAAGGGGCGTTGTATGCGGGGGCCCGGCTGCTCATGGAC
>CBFDVE010000286.1:0-3981 GCA_965613205.1 uncultured Rhodospirillaceae bacterium | reverse complement strand
GGCCTAAACGATCCCGCCATTGATCGGCGGCCTGGGCCAGGCGGGCCTGGGTGACCCGGTGCGGGGCCCCGTCCATCTGTAAAATATTGGCGCCATCGGGGATGTTGTCGTGGCGCGGGGTGCAGACCAGATCGAATTCATCCAGGCCGGTCTCGCCCGGATACATGATCTGAACCAAAAAAGTCGCTTTGTTGTTCAAGTCCTTGATATGGCGGGCAATTGGTGAGCATCTGCGGCCCGCTGCGATGATGATACCGGGCCAGGGTTCGACCAGATTAAGGCGCGAACTGGCATCCAGGCCAGCAAAGGTTTTACCCATGACGAAATTGGGCAGGGCGGCGGCGGCGCTGTAATTCAGGTCGCGATTTTCAAATCGCAGGCCGAGAACTTCGGCCACGCCCAGGCACTGGCTGCGATTGCCGGCCCGGTCATCGACCAGCAACCAGACGGTTGGCGAGGTTGCAACAGTCATCACCCTTGCCCGGCTATCGGCCCCGACCGCCGGTTTCGTTGGGCGGTCGCAACGTCATCATGCGCTCAAGAATATCGAAGTTGGCGGAACTGATATCGACAAACACACCAATCAATTCCTTGCTGATCGCGCTGTATCGAATGACCATGCCCGGCGCGTTCATTCTAACCCGGCTGTTGTCTTCCAGCAGCAATTCGTCGATCACCAGATCGTCGCCGGGTTTGACATCGACCTTGTAGCCCTTACAGCGAAAACTGCGCAAACTCATGTCCGTAATCTGGCAGGTCTTGCCGCCGACAATGATAAATGTGTCGTTGACATCGCGGCGCTGGTCCTTGCGCCGCTGGTCTTCGGTAAAGCCGACGGTACGTCTGCTCATTCGGGTTTCTCCGGCATTGTTGTGTGCGCCCGCTTGATCGCTTGCAATGTGGTGCGAGTCGTAATCACATCGGCATCCATTTGCAAGTCCAACAGTGCCGGCAAGCCGCTTTGCAGGGCCCGTTCCAGGGCCGGTCCGAACTGTTCCGTGGTCTTCACTGTTTCGCCGAAAGCCCCGTTGGCGCGGGCCAGGGCGGCGTAATCCGGATTGGTCAGATCGGTGGCGATGACCCGGTCCGGGTGGCGGCGTTCCTGATGCATACGAATGGTGCCGTACATGCCGTTGTTGAAGACCACAATGATCGGCTTTAACCCGTGCTGGACCGCCGTCGCGATTTCCTGACCGGTCATGCCGAAACCGCCGTCGCCGACGCAGCCAATCGTCAGGCGGTCGGGGGCCGCGACCTGGGCCGCGATGGCCGCCGGTACCCCGTAGCCCATGGCCCCGCTGGTCGGACCCAACAATCGGCGGCCTTTGGAAAACGGGATAAAGCGCTGAATCCAGCCGCTGTAATTGCCCGCATCGACGGTGATGATGGCATCGTCGCCGATTTTGTCGTGCAAAATCGCCATCACCTTGCCGAGGTCGAGCGCGCCCTGGTAAGGGTCCGGCTGGCGGCCCTGCAAATATTCCTGGTGGGCCTGTTTGACGTTCTGCCGGTGGCGGTCGGTATCAACAGGAGCCAAGGCTGCTGCTGCGGTGGCGAAGGTCTCCAGGCCCGAACAAATGCCGAGAACGGGCCGGTATACCCGGCCCAGTTCACCGGCGTCCGTATGAACATGGATCAGGTCCTGCCTGGGTTTTGGTTCGTCGAGCAAGGTGTAGCCCTGGGTCGTCATCTCGCCCAACCGGGCCCCGACCACCAACAACACATCGGCCTCGGCAACTCGTTGCAACAGGGAAGGATTGGGCGATATGGCGACTTCGCCGGCGAAACAGGGGTGATTGTTGTCGAACAGATCGTTGCGCCGAAACGAGGTGCAAACGGGAATCTGGTTGGCCCCGGCGAAGCTTTCAATATGGCTCCGCGCCTGGGCCGACCAGCCGCCACCGCCCAACATCATCAGGGGCCGTTGCGCATCGCCGAGAATATGGCGCAAGCGTTGCAGATCGCCCGCATCCGGTGACGCCTGATCAACGGTGAGCGGCGGCACATCATCGACCACGGCGATTTCCCGCAGCATGTCTTCGGGCAAGGCCAGCACCACCGGGCCGGGGCGACCCGACAGGGCCGTATGAAAGGCGCGCGCCATGGCCGCGGGCACATCTTCGGCCCGCTCGACCTGCCACACCGCCTTGGCCAGGGGGGCAAACATAATCTCGTAGTCGACTTCCTGAAAAGCCTCGCGGCCCAGGTGCGGCCGGGCGACCTGACCGACCAGCATAATCATGGGGGTTGAATCCTGAAACGCCGTGTGAATGCCGATGGACGCGTTACAGGCTCCGGGGCCACGAGTGACCATGCAAATGCCGACCTTGCCGGTCAGCTTGCCATAGGCCTCGGCCATGTTAGCGGCGCCGTTTTCGTGCCGGGCGGTAATCACGGAAATAGCATCGCGGCAATCATACAAGGCATCGAGAATTTCCAGATAGCTTTCGCCGGGCACACAAAAAGCGGCCTCGACCTGGTGCGCGAGCAGGGCATCGACCACCAGTTGGCCGCCGGTTCTTGGGTTTTCGTTGATCAATGTTGACTCCTCGACAATGGGTCCGCAATCATATGCCATGTTGCATTTACCGGAAGCAAAATTCAGCGTCGGACAGTTAATTCATCATCGGCTGTTCGGCTACCGGGGCGTCATTTACGATGTCGACTCGCGCTTTCTTGGCTCGGACGACTGGTACCGCCACATCGCCAAGACCCAGCCACCACGCGACACGCCCTGGTATCATGTGCTGATCGATGGCGCCGCCCAACGCACCTATGTCGCCGAACGTAACTTGGAACCCGATACGGAAGGTGGCCCGGTCAATCACGCCGACATCACCGACTATTTTCAGGGCCTGGGCAAAAACGGATACATATTGCGCGACAAGGGTCATTGAGTTGGCACGCTTCACTATATAAAACATCAG
Source organism: uncultured Rhodospirillaceae bacterium (assembly GCA_965613205.1). Lineage (GTDB taxonomy): Bacteria > Pseudomonadota > Alphaproteobacteria > Rhodospirillales > JABHCV01 > CAZZKE01. The sequence continues at coordinate 1,054 of CBFDVE010000286.1, read as the reverse complement.
CCATGACAGATTCTCAGGCGACCGCCGCCGGTCTTGAAACGGCGAAAATGCTACTCCATATCAAGGCCGTCAATTTCAGGCCACAAGAACCCTATATTCTGACCTCGGGCTGGGCCAGTCCGGTCTATATCGATTGTCGCAAGGTCATTTCCTTCACCGCCGAGAGGCGGCGGATCATGGACCTGGCCGTGGCTCAATTGGAAGACAAAATCGGTTTCGCCAACATCGATGCCGTGGCCGGGGGCGAAACCGCCGGTATTCCCTACGCCGCCTGGATAGCCGAGGCGACCTCGAGCTCAATGCTGTACGTGCGCAAAAAACCCAAGGGTTTTGGCCGCAACGCCCAGATCGAAGGCCACATGGAACCGGGCAGCCGGGTCCTGCTGGTCGAAGACCTGGCCACGGACGGGGCCTCGAAGCTGTTGTTCGTCAATGCTCTGCGCGATGCCGAGGCTCAGGTCAGCGATGCCTTCGTGGTGTTCTTTTACGGCGTGTTTTCCGGCGCCCTCGACTCCCTGAAAAAAGAAGGCATCACCCTGCACTATCTGGCGACCTGGCGTGACGTGTTGCAGGCGGCCGAACAAGGCAGCCATTTCCCGCCCGAAACCATCGACGGCGTCCGCGCCTTCCTGGCCGATCCCAAAGCCTGGTCACTGGCCAACGGCGGCAAGGGCGAGTAGACTGCGATAATACTCTTGGGCCTTGTCATCAAAATATTGATACGGTCCAAGACTATGAATAGGCCCCTGGATACATAAAGGGAGAACAACTAATGAATCGTACCTCCCATTACTAACATTACCTATGCTGCCGCTGACTTAACAGCCGGTGCAATAAGTAATCCTGTCTTTCGGTCTACCGTGTAACCGGCGTTCCTGAGTGCTATGAGCACATCCCCTAAATGCAACTCGTCAAGCGTGAGATGTTGTTCAATGGCTTTACGAAGAATTCTGGCATAAACGTGACTCGGATTTCTGGCTTTCTCATTCGAAAGCCCCTGAACAGCTTCCCGAATCAAGGTCGCGGTATCACCATTGGAAAGCGGACGCGCATC
>CBFDVE010000285.1:0-3982 GCA_965613205.1 uncultured Rhodospirillaceae bacterium | reverse complement strand
GCTGGCGGGACGAAAAGCTCCAGGGCGGGCTTTACGGCCTGGCGCTGGGCGGCGCCTTTTGCGGCGAAAGCATGTTTTCTCATGTCACTGACGCCAGCAAGGTGGCCCTGGTCCACCTGGTCGCCCGGCTCAGGCTGGGCCGGGTTCAATTGCTCGATACCCAGTTCGTAACGCCCCACCTGGAACGCTTCGGGGCCATCGAAATCCCGGCCCGGCAGTACCGGTTGCGTCTCGACGAGGCCCTTTCAGGCACCGGAGAATTTCCCGTTGATCCGACACCGGTACAACTGGATCAGGCCCTTGAAGATGTTCTAAGTGGTTGATTATTCGACCGGTTCGGCATTCTTGCAATCCAGCACCCAGACATCGTAGACCGGGTGTTCCAGGGCCGACAGGGCCGGCGACGAGGCGAACATCCAGCCACGAAAAATGCTCTCCGCCGGTTCGCCCGGCCGAACTTCCCAGATATCCAGAAACGCGGCACTTTCCGGGGTATCCTCAGGTGGCCGCTTGTCGCAGGTCCGAACGATGATTTCCAGGGTGCCGAAAGTGATGGAATCGCCGACCGGAGCCTCGATCGTCGAAACCCTGGCGGAGACTTTGTCCAGGCCTTGCAGGACCGCCATGTTGTAGGGTTCGGCCAGGGCCTGGCCCGGCAGCACCAGGGCGGTCAGAAATAGCAATCGGCGGATCATTCGGGTTTGCCGGCCTTGAACCTGAGACGCACGTAATCGACGGTCCACTGGCCGTTGTCGTCCATAAGATCAGGTACCAGGGCTTGCCGCACCTGGGCCAGAAAATCTTGCCGGTCTGATTGCGGTACGGCGGCCAGGAAACTTTCGCAAAATGTATCCAGCCAATCGCTGACATCCCCTGGCAGGGGGGTTGGCCGGTCGATCATCTCCATATAGTCGACCCGGAAACCGGCCTTTTCCAGCCTGCCCCGGTAATCGTCCGTGGTCGGGAAATACCAGGGCCACAGGGCATTGCCGTCGATGCGCCGCTGCGCCAGGGCCGCCAATAGGGCGTCGGACACCTTTTTCACGTTGTCCCCACCGCCCATTTCACCGACGAATCGACCGCCGGGCTTGAGGGCCCGGTAGACACCGGCGATAACGTCATCGGCCTTTTGCATCCAGTGCAGGGCGGCGTTGGAGAAAACCGCATCAAAGTCGCCGTTATAATCGAGGGACTCACCGCTGAGCACGCGGGCGTTCAGGCCCAACTTGTGGCAGGCGGCGATTTGCTCGGGACTCGCATCGACACCGGTCACATCGGCCCCCAAGTCGGCGAATTTACCGGTTAACTTGCCATGGCCACAGCCCAGATCAAGAATCTTTTCATCTGCCACCGGGGCCAGCAAATCGAACACGGGGGTCCCCAGATCGGCGACGAAACCGGCGTTGCGCTCGTAGCGATCCGGATTCCAGGTTTGTTCGGTTTTTTTGGCCTCCATTGGCGTTCAGTTTTCGTTGGAACCGGTGGCCAGGAAAATAATTTTTCCGACCTGGTCTTCGAGCGACGTGAAGTCTTTGATTTTGGTTATTTTTCCGCCTTCTGGCAGGTACGATTTAGACGTTCCCGGAATCAGCCTGACATACATGCCGCCCAGAATTCCCTCGCTGGCGATGGCCGCTACCGTGTCATCGGGCAACCTGATGTCGGCCTTGATCGTCATTTTGACGATGGCATCGAAGGTTTCTGAATCCAGAATCTGTTGGCTCACGGTGCCGACCTTAATGCCGTTGATTCGCACATCACTGCCCTTGCCCAGCCCACCGATTTTATAAAACGCGGCCGATACCTGGTAGCCCTGGACGGATTTGATGTCGGCCGTTGTATAGGCGAAATAGACAAACATCGCGGCCATTATCAGCACCACCGCGCCCATCACCGTTTCAATGGCGTTTCGTCCCATGTCAGTCGCTTCCTTCTTTGCCTGATTTGCCTATTTTGCCTATTTTGCCTATGGTTTTTTCGATCGCCTTCAACTTGGTCAGGGCCTGGGCCGCGTCTTTGGCGGTTCGTTCCCCCTGGCTGATGATCAGGTCGAGCAAATCGCTGACGATCAGGGCGTCCTGGGTAAAAGTGATCATATCGCCGGAAACCAGCAGGTCTTCCTCGCCGCCGGGTTCCAGAATGACAAACTTGGCGCCAAACAGGCCATCGGTATGGATCGCCGCCGACGTGTCGCTGGTCAGCTTGACCTGACTATCAATGTTCATGCCGATAATGGCCCGGTAGTCCTGGTCCAGGGCCTGGGTCGTGACCGAGCCGATTTTAATGCCGCTCATGCGCACATCGGCGCCTTCAGACAAGCCATCGACCTTGTTGAACAGGGCATAAATCCGGTTGATGCCCGACCCGGGGCCGGTCGCCGTTTCGGGTTTGCCGGACAGAGTGGCGAACACGAACGCCAGCGCCGCAACCATAAGGCCGCCAACAATGATCGATCTGGTTTCTGAAATCTGCATCGGTTTTTGTTACGACTGATCGGGCGACCAGCGCTGATAATCGCCGGTCGCCGTATCCCGTTGGCCGCCTTGATAATCGTGGCCCGCCGGCAAATAGGACTCCATCGTACCGGTCGGATTGGCCCGGTGCTCTTTCTGCCAGGAGCGGACAATGGCGGCCTGTTCGGTCAACGGCGCGGCGCAGGTATGATGCAACCAGGCGTGCCATTCCGGCGGCACCGAAGAAGCATCATTGTCGCCTTTGTACAGCACCCAGCGGCGTTCCCGGTTGTTCAGCTTCTTGCCTGTGGAATGATAGTAGCGATTGGCAAAAATGTCCTGGCCGACCAGGGTTCCCTTGAACCAGGTGGTGATAACCGTGCTGATTTTCATGTGCGCCTCATGATCTATCTTTAGATAGCGGAATCTTGTGGCGCAAATATGGCAGTTGCACACCGTAAGGTCCAGATGTCTGTCAAAGCTGGCCAGGCCGCAGTATGCGAGAGATTCGCGGAAGCGGGCAAATTGAGGAACCCGGACGGGGTCTCCCGATTAACCATAGACAGCCCGAACAAAGGATCAAAAAGCCCTTAATGCGGGCTCGATGGACCCACAGGTCAAGGATTCAAGGTTAATACTTCCACTCGCCGGTTATTTTCTTGCGCACTGGAGAGTTGTCCTCAACGGACACGTGGAGCGCCTTGAAATCGTTTTTAGATTAGCCAATTGGCATTTATTTCGAGCGAATTTTTTCCGCGTCAGAGGGCAAAATCCTGTTGCGTCAAAGCGATCCTTATTCTACATATTGTGCCTCGACCTTGGGTGGGTACGCTATCTTGTATCTGCGCATCATAAACCGGGTTTCGGCGGGGTTTCTGGATTTACCGGGTCGATCAAGCTTGCGGGGACTCAATTCAAGCCTTGGGCTTTTATAGACGACCGGTCGGTGTCCGCTTCTGGCGAAGACCGATTTAACAACAACAATACTGGGCAATCTGGGCCAATTGGGGGATTTATGCGACTCACGCGTCTTTTCACAAACAAATCTGTTTCACCATACGATTCCATCGAATTTCGTCACACCGCCAGCGAGATCAGAAATCCCAATGGATCGGTCGTCTTTCAGCAGGACAGGATCGAAGTCCCGGCCGCCTGGTCTCAGGTTGCCTGTGATGTGCTGGCGCAAAAGTACTTCCGCAAGGCCGGGGTTCCGACCAAACTGAAGACGATCAAGGAAAAGGGCGTACCGTCATGGTTGTGGCGGCGCACGGCTGATGACAAGGCCCTGGCCGACATCGCCGAAGACGACCGCACCGGCGGTGAAAATTCGGCCCGGCAAATCTTTGATCGCCTGGCCGGCACCTGGACCTACTGGGGCTGGAAAGCCGGTTTCTTCGACCGTGAAACTGACGCCAAAACCTATTTCGATGAAATGCGCTATATGCTGGCCTCCCAGATGGGCGCCCCCAATTCACCCCAGTGGTTCAATACCGGCCTCCATTGGGCTTACGGCATCGACGGCCCGGCCC
>CBFDVE010000284.1:0-3984 GCA_965613205.1 uncultured Rhodospirillaceae bacterium | reverse complement strand
GGCCAGGTCATGAAATCGACCGGCGGCAAGGCCAATCCGGGTATGCTCAACAAGCTGCTGCGGGAAAAGCTTAAGGGTTAGGCGATGACCTGATCGCGCCCTAACGCTTTGGTTTGCGGTCGTTTTTTCTGCCGTGCCACGTTCTGATCGTAAAGGTCTTGCAGGTTCATCCAGAATTCCGGGCTATTATGAACCATTCTGACGGGGCAGGTGGGCTTGCTCGGGTAGGCGCGGCGTAGCCCACGCGATGCCCCCGCATCGGCCAACAGCCCGGTTTGTGGCCGGGTTCGTGATCGTCGATTGCCGACCCGTCTGAACTGTCCCAGATATAACGTTCGACTCCGACATGGGTGGCGGCATCGATCAGCGCCGTTGTCGGGTCGAAAAAATACCGACGCTCTTCTTCCCTGTGCGCCGACAAGCGGGTCCAGGCGGCCGTGTGGCAGATGGCAGTAACCCCGCTGACGACGTTTTCAACATCGTCGCGCTCGGTCATATCCCCTTACTTGATTTCGCCCTGATATTGCGCGGGCAATCTGGATGGATCACGACAGGTGGCGATCAGGTGATGGTCGCCGGACGCCATCAGTACCGCCAGCACATGAGAGCCGACAAAGCCCGTAGCACCGGTGATCAGGGCCGTTTTCTTCGCTACCGATTTGTTCCCTGCGCTAAAAACGGACTTGATTGTGGTCTCGCTTCCATCTAAAACAAAGTGAACGTTAACTAACTTACAAGACAATTCGATGGGCCGTGCTCGTAAATCGAAAGGACGGAGAGGATATGGATATGACGACGAAAAAAATCCGACTGACCGCGCCCGAACGGAAGGCGATGATCATCGATGTGGCGACGGAACTGTTCGCGGAAAACGGATTTCATGGCGTTTCCATCGATGACATCGTCAACACCATCGGTGTCAGCCCGGCCATTTTGTACCGTCATTTTGAGTCAAAGGAAGCGCTGTACAAAGCCGTTTTCGATCATGCCAACGCTCAGCGCGAAGTCTACAAGGAAACCGTACCGATAGTGGATGGTTCTCTGCAGGAAATCCTTCGGGCCATGTCGAAAGTATTCGTCAGGAATATCACCCAACATCCCAGCATATTGAAAATAGAACTGCACAGTCTTTTGGACGGGATCGGAACCAACCGCCCGTCACTCAACGACCGGTGGAAAATATTTCCCGTTTTTATCGAATTCATGATCGAGGAATTATCCGAAGAAAACGGCGTCGCGGGCGTCAATCCGCGCGTCGCCGGTTTGATGTTTCAGGGCATGATTCGAGAGGTCCTGCTGGCCAAATGCATGGACGATACCGATCCTTTGTCCGACATGGACACAGATCATCTGATCGATCAGTTGATTACGCTTTTTTTGGCCGCCCTTGGTGCGCCGTCCGAAAAATAATTTTTACTGACTGACCGTGGCCGCCTCGGTTTCGTCTTCATCTTCAAAGTCGGGGATGTCGTTCATGGTGGCGGTGCCGTTGTTGATCTTGTACCTGCGGTTCTGTTCATAGGCGTCCCGTTCGACAATATAGGGGTCGATGGCGCTGTCGGTCAGGGCATTCAACTGGTCACGATTTTCGGCGTAGGACGTGCCGGCATTGAGCGCCGATGTGGCCGTATGTAAGGGATTGATCAGGGTGGTCAGGATATCGCCGGTGGCATCGCGCATGTTGCTGGGGCCGAAAAACGGCAGCACGATATGGGCCCCGCCTTCGGCTCCGGCGGCACCCGCCGCCTGGCCCAGGTCTTCCCGCCGTTGCGCCATGCCCATGTCACTGGCCTGATCGCTGATGCCACCCAGGCCGACGGTGGTGTTGATAAAGAAACGGCCCATGGCGTTGCCGGCATTTTCGCTGTCACCCTGAAGCATACTGCTCAGGGCCGTTACCGGTTCGGTCAGGTTCGATCCGATATTGGCGATGGCTTTTTGCAGGGGCTCGGGCGTCACCGCCTGATAGCCTGAAATAACAGGGTCGGCAATGGTTTTACGGAAAATCCGGTTGAAACCCGATGTCACCCGGTTGAGGGATTCAAAGGGGTCATTGACCTGTTGTTCGTCAACCGGATCACTTGCCGCCGCCGCCGCCGGGTCGTCCGATCCGGCCATGACCGGTCCGACGTTGAGCGCGATGGCGATCACCAACCCGGCTATCATGCCGGTGGTAACGGATCGATTGATATTCAACATGGTCGTTTCTCTCCTAATCACAGGGGCTGATTTTTGCACAGGTTCAAAAAATCGTCCAGAGTGTATATTCTGCAACGCAATAGGAGGTCGTCATGAGTTATCTGAAAAAACCGGCGGTCAAGCGGGTCCGCAAGGCCCTGTCGGGTGCCGGATTAACCGATACGGTGATCGAACTCGACGACACCGCCCGCACGGCGCAGGATGCCGCCGATGCGACGGGAGCGGATCTGGGGGCAATCATCAAATCACTGGTTTTCCTGGTCGGTGAACAGCCGGTGCTGGCCCTCGTTGCCGGAGATCACGTCTGTTTGCCCGAAAACCTGCCCCGCGCCCTCAACTTGCAAGGAGAAGTGCGCAAGACCGATGCCGCCGAAGTCAAGGCGGCGACCGGGTTTACCATCGGCGGCGTCGCCCCGGTCGGCCTGATAATGGATTTACCGGTTGCTATTGATGTCAGCCTGAAACGGTTCGACACCCTTTATGCGGCCGCCGGACATCCCCATTGTGTGTTCCCGGTCACCGTGCCGGAACTGAAGAAACTGACCGGCGGCATCGTCTCTTATAATTTCACCAGGCGAAAATAACCAACGGAGCCGCTATGCCCTCTCGACTGTTCTTTGCCATCAAACTGAGGAATCTCGAATGCTAAGGCCACGGGTGGTCAGCGACATCGTCCGGCGATCATCGCTTCCTGGGCGGTAGCCTGGCCAACTGCCAAGGTCAGTAATATGGAATACAAAAAAACGTGAACAAACGACGCACATCCTCCCCACATCCTCCCCACACTTTAGCCGTATTATCCCGCATTTTCACCGTATGTTCACGCCTATTGACGACTTTCCCGGCGCTTCGGTGCGACAGCGATGGACTCGCTGAAACCCCTTGCGTCCTGCGGTTTTAACGGGTACTAAACTGTCACCGGGCAGTTGGCCGAGTGGCTGAAGGCGCTCCCCTGCTAAGGGAGTATGGGTCAAAAGCCCATCGAGGGTTCGAATCCCTCACTGCCCGCCATTTTCCTATGTATTCTTCTGGTTTTCAGCCATTTCTAGTGGTGCTGGAATCGGAACGGGATGTTCTTGGTAACTTGGAGCCGAAACGTAAGAACGGCCCTGCCAGTTGCCTGACGGGGCCGTTCCTAATTAGATTTCCTTCATACCTCCGAAGAGGCCCCTGGGATATCTAAATGTTCCGGTAGCGCCAGATCACCTTGCGGCTCGCCTTTGCCTCCTGAACAATCAAAGACTAACAAGCGGTGTTTTCGCAAGCAACTGCCATTCGATCCACATGGCTGTGGAACACGGGGGTAACTCGATTGATCGGCAACTGATTTGCATGCGTTAACCCATTAGAAAGGTTCACATAATAGCTTGATTCCTGACCAGAAGGTTGAACAGCAGGAACAGAATGTAATGATCACGCCTGGCGCTACGCGCACGCCGTCCCTCGAGGACACTCTCGCCTACAACCATTGGCAACTGGAACAGGAACGCATCGGACGCGAACGCCGAATGGCGTTGCGGGCGCAACGTTTCTTCAGACCGCTGCCGCCCGGCTGGTGGAAACGACCGGTCCTGTGGGCGGTTATTTTTTCGTTTCTGTTTATTGCCCGCGACGCTTTCGCCGCCTTACTGGTCGATCTTCTGGTGCTCGTCGGAAAATAAGAATTATCCGTTGAAGGCTCTAGGGTCTGTGGACAATTAACGTAATTCTATGATTGTTGCGGCGATATCCCACGTTGCTTCGTAGCTTGTATCGGTCTTGTCATACCGGGTGTTCACGCCTCTG
>CBFDVE010000283.1:0-3998 GCA_965613205.1 uncultured Rhodospirillaceae bacterium | reverse complement strand
GCGACTCGTTGCAGCGGGCGTAGCCGTCGCCATCGAGATCCCATTCGTCGGCTCGGTCGGCCGTGTTGGGCCACAGACCGGGGTCGCAGTCGTTGTCCTGGCCGTCGCAGACCTCCGGGTTCCCCGGGAAGTTCAGGGCGTCCCCGTCGTCGCAGTCCGCGCAGGACAACGAGTTGTCGCCGTCTACGTCCACCTCATCGACAGGGAGGCCGCCGGGGCCGCAGCCGGTCTGAACCCCGTCGCAGACCTCGACGGCGACGGCCTTTGCGACGCGTTCGATGGCGACAAGGATGGTGACGGCGTGTCGGCCAGTTCCGGCGACCAGTTCAGCAAAGTATCTTTCATGGCTTCCGTCGGCACCATGACGGCATCAGCCGCCCGCATGGAAGCCTGGGTCAATTTCCGTCTGGCCATGCGGCTAAAGGCGGCACGAATGCCCTGCCCCGGCGATATGTTGGCGATGTAATAGGGATCAAACAGGCCACCTTCCCGAACCAGCAATAGCTGCGGCACGGACGATGTCATGACCCCGAAGTTAGCCGAGGAAAACAACAGATCGGGTTTTTCACGGGCAATCACCCAACGCCAGATGGTCTGTTCCCACAGCAACCGGGTCAGGGGCCGCATTCTGTTGGCCCGAAACCGGATGACACGGGCCGTGGCAGGGGCCGGGAATTCCGGCGGCACGGCAAATGTCGCATCGATGCCCCGGGCGGCAAAAGATTCCATCAGGTTCGACGTGTAGGTAACGATCCCCCCCATTCGGGCCGACAGGGCATTGACGAGTATTTTCATGACTTATGCTTCCATCAGCGAAGACAGCATCCGATTGATATTTTCTGCATGGCTCAGCCCCAATTCCAGCACCCGCTTGCGACCCGCCAGGGCAATCTTTTCGCGGCCATGCGGATCATCGGACCAACGTCGGCACAGGGCCACCAATTGTTCATTCGACGACCAATATACGGCCTCTCGGTCCTCGCGCAACAAGGCGGTCATCTCGCTATTGCGTTGATGGCCCAAAAACCCGCCGCAAGCGGGAATTTCGATCGATCGACAGGTTTGCAGGTCACGATTGGCCTGACGCAGAAATCCCAGGTTAATGTCGCTGGCGGCGATGACCCGAGCAAAATCATCGTTATAGACGGGCCGGTTTTCGACCCGGAGAAGCGCTTCTTTGTGCCCCCAGTCCGCCCAGCCATTACCCCACACCCGGACCTCCATGCCGGCCTTGGCCAGGGCCTGTTCGTAACCCAGGTTTACTTCGTAACGGTGGCGGTGCCTCTCACTAATGGTATCGCTGCCGTAAATGGCGCGAATGTGGCTGTTGGCGGCCAAATTAGCGTCGTAGGCCCCGAGCCGCATGGTGCCGCCCTTGTCGCCTTGTTCGGTGCGGGTTTCGGTCACTCCGTCATTCTCCCACTCGGTCAGCAAGCCGACGATTGGATCGTTACAAGGGCCGAATTCCGTCGATCCCGCACCCGTAATCCCGGCCAGATTTCGCGCCGTTTCGACCACCGCCATTTGCATCCCCAGGCAAATGCCGAAATAGGGGATTTTATGTTCCCTGGCAAACCTGGCGGCTGAAATCTTGCCTTCGATGCCGCGCTCGCCAAAACCACCGGGAATGAGGATACCATTGACCCCTTGCAAATGATGGACCGTATCTTCCCGTTCAAACACTTCCGAATCGATCCAGTTCAAATTGACCTTCACATTGTTGGCGATGCCGCCGTGGGTCAGGGCTTCGGACAGGGATTTGTAAGCTTCCAGCAGGCCCGTGTATTTTCCGACCACGGCGATGGAGACCTCGCCTTCCGGTTTCATCACGCGTTCGAGAATTTCCGACCAGGTGCTTAAATCAGGTTCCGGGGCATCGAGACCGAAGTGGCGGCAGACCTGCCGGTCGAGCCCCTGTTGATGATAGCTGATCGGCACCTGATAGATGCTGGCCACGTCGAGGGCGGAAATAACAGACTCTTCCTCGACGTTGCAGAACAAAGCGATCTTGCGCTTTTCACCGGCCGGAATATCCCGGTCGGCCCGGCACATGAGCAAATCGGGCTGAATCCCCACACTGAGCATTTCCTTGACCGAATGCTGGGTTGGTTTGGTTTTCAACTCGCCCGCCGTCGGGATATAGGGCAGCAGGGTCAGGTGGATATACATGGTCCGGTCGCGGCCCAGATCGTTGCGAATTTGCCGGATCGCTTCCAGGAACGGCAATCCTTCGATATCGCCGACGGTGCCGCCGATTTCGCACAGGATAAAATCTTCATCATCAATATTGGACAGCACGAAATCCTTGATGGCGTTGGTGATGTGGGGGATGACCTGGATGGTCGCGCCCAGATAATCACCGCGCCGTTCGCGCGCGATGACATCGGAATAAATGCGCCCGGTGGTGATGTTGTCGCTCTGGCGGGCATGGACGCCGGTGAACCGTTCGTAGTGGCCCAGATCCAGATCGGTCTCGGCCCCGTCGTCGGTGACAAACACTTCGCCGTGCTGATAGGGCGACATGGTGCCCGGATCGACATTAATATAAGGGTCCAGCTTGCGCAGACGAACCTTGAATCCACGGGATTGCAACAGGGCCCCAAGGGCCGCCGAGGCCAAACCTTTTCCGAGTGAGGAAACCACGCCGCCGGTAATAAAAATGAACCTCGTCATGGATGGTCACTGTACAGGATTCGGGGATCAAACGGAAAGGAAAGAAGCGCCATAGGTGTGAAAAAGGCAAAAAATAAGGGTGGCTGTTGTGCCACCCTCGCCGCGCCGCCATCAAATTGATTTATTATTGTCATTATAGCCTTTGACGTTTTTTGTTTTTTAATTGGCGATCGGCGCCTTCGGTTCTGCGGGAACGGCGGGCTGTTCGATTTTGGCCGGTTGTTCCATGATTGATCCGGTTTTGTTGGGGCTGCTGGCCAGGATGCCCAGCAATAAACTTGTCGACATGAATATAGCGGCCAGTATACCGGTTGCCCGGGTCAGCAAATTGGCCGTTTCCCGGCCCGACATCAGGCCACCACCGGCGCCACCACCGCCGCCCATGCCCAGGCCACCGCCTTCGCTACGCTGCAACAGCACCACGCCAACCAGGGCAATGGCAACGAGCAAATGGAAAACAAGTATGACCGTGATCATGGGGTACGAACTTCAATAGTGAATGGATTGTGTCGCTAGCGGCTGCTTTTAGTCCCTCATCGCCCGCTTGGCTAGGGGAAAGTTGATGAAAGGTAAATTTCTTCTTAATCTTTTGCCAATTTTCTCAGGTGTTCAACGAGTAAATGCATTTCCGTGGTGGGGTTGTCCGTATCCGATTTGGTTGCCTCCTTCATGGTTTTTTTGGCATTTGAGATAGCAAAATCTGTCTTTTCACCAATCGAGGCATGAAGGTTTCTCATTCCCTTCGAATAGTCAGGAAACACAATTTTCAAATCATTAATCAGGTTTTCACAAGGTGATCGTTTTTCCTTTCCGTAAGGCTTGGTCGTTTCTCTGAAATGCAATAACACCCAGTACTCAAAACATGGCACCGATTTAATAAGGACAAGATTTGTTCCCGCTGCCAATTTTGCGTTTTTTGCACGTCCAATGGTTTCATCATATGTGGTGTGACTATCTTTATCGAAGACACAATAAACCCAATCGATCCCCTGATCTCGCTGATATCGCTCAAGTGCATAATCCAAAATACTTCCTGGGTCTGAACCGTATTCTGAGCCAAATACAGGAACATCAGTATTTGTCAAACCAAGCGATTGATAGAGTTCGGTCAAGTAGTATGGTTCTGTTTTTTCTCCTTCGCAAACGATCAGGATTCTTTCGATACCATATTTAGAGGCCCTTTTTCTCTCAAACTTCAGTTTTGCTTTTCGCTTTTGAAAAAGGTTGTCTGTGCCCATTACGCTATTTCTCTGATTTTCGGTAAGGCACCGTACCGCCCCCCCAAATAACCTCTTTCAATAGCTTCTCCCTTGCGAGGTTTGAAA
>CBFDVE010000282.1:0-4025 GCA_965613205.1 uncultured Rhodospirillaceae bacterium | reverse complement strand
TGGCCAGGGGCCCGTAAACAATATAGCTATGCCCGGTGACCCAGCCGACATCGGCGGTACACCAGTAGACATCGCCATCGTGATAATCGAACACGTACTGATGGGTGATGGCGGCATAAACCATGTAGCCGCCGGTGGTGTGCAGAACCCCCTTCGGTTTGCCCGTGGAGCCGGACGTGTACAAAATAAACATGGGGTCTTCGGCGCTCATTTCTTCCGCTAGGCATTCATCGGAAGCGCCATCGATGGCGTCGTGATACCACACATCGCGACCCTCGACCCAGTCAATCTGGCCACCGGTGCGCCTGATCACGAACACCTTGTCGACCGTCGAACATTTAGCTATCGCCGCGTCCGTATTGGCCTTCAGGGGGATCGGCTTGCCGCCGCGCACGCCTTGGTCGGCGGTAATCACACAGTTGGACTGGCAATCCTGGATACGCCCGGCCAGGGCTCCGGGGGAAAACCCGCCAAACACTATGGAATGAATGGCCCCGATGCGCACACACGCCAGCATGGCCACGGCGGCTTCCGGCACCATGGGCATGTAAATGGTCACCACATCGCCTTTCTTGATGCCTGCGGTTTTCAGGGCGTTGGCGAATTTACACACTTCGCCGTGCAATTCCTTATAGGTGATGGTGCGCGACACATCCGGGTCATCGCCTTCCCAGATGATGGCGGTCTGATCACCCCGGCTCGCCAGGTGCCGGTCCAGGCAATTGACTGAAGCATTCAGGGTGCCGTCGTAATACCATTTGATGGACACGTCGGGACCGTTGTAATTGATCTCTTTAACTTTGCTATAGGGCTTGATCCAATCCAGCCGCTTGCCCTGTTCACCCCAGAACCCTTCGTTGTCGTCGATGGAGTGCTGGTACATCTCCAGGTATTTGTCATTATCGGCCCAGGCCGATTTGGCCAGGGCTTCGGGAACGGGAAATAGCTCGCTGTCGGTCATGGCTTTCGGTCTCCCCTGGAGTTTGATTGTGTTGGTTGATTATCCAACACATGCCGCCAGTCACGCCAGAAAAATTTCCCGGTCTCTGAGGGCAAAGGAAACGGCAGTCAAATTTTGATCGGCACAGGGACCCGAAACGCAGTGACCGTCGGTGATGCGAAACAACGCGCCGTGGGTCGAACAGAGGATAAAATCCTTGTCCGGGGTGAGGAACCGACCGGGGGTAAAATCCAGCGGCGACCCGATGTGGGGGCAGCTATTTACGTAAACATAGGCCGTTTCGCCCTGGCGGACGACAATAAACCCCTGCTTGCGACCGTCCAGTTCGGCGACAAAAGCGGCGCTGTCGCCGTCTGCGATGTCATCAAGGCCGCACAATTTGTTGACCAGCGGCCCGGTCTGTTCGACCGCCCAGCGGTAAAATTCATCGCGTAATTTTTTCTTCGCCCGCTTGCGGGTGATCCATAGGGGCCGGTGATCATCTTCGCTTGGAGGAGTTGCCTGTTGTTGCAACCGGACCCGGTAAAACCGTGCCTGCTTGTTGGCGGCGCGCGCCTTGCGTTTGGAATACCGGTACTCGTTGGCCCGGCAAGCCAAACCCAAAATCTCAATGCGCCAGCCGGTTTCTTCCAGCACTTCACGGTGCAGGGCCTGCTCAGGGGTCTCCCCCTTATCCATGCCGCCGCCCGGCAGCAACAACTTGTCCCGCACCTGAACCACCAGTATTTTGCCGTTATCGTCATAGGCGATGGCGTAGACGCAGGGCCGGTCTTTATAAACTTGCCCGTCCTGTTGGCGACCGAACTGGCGCACGGGATCGGTCATTCAGGCGCGATGACCATTTTCCAGGGTTTGATGACAACGCTTTCGAACAAACCGGCCTTGGCATAAGGGTCCTCGGCGGCGAAAATTTCGACCGCCGCCCGGTCGGGAAAATCCATAATCAGCAAACTGCCGTTCATGCCGTCACCGTCTTCATCCAGGGTCGGCCCGGCGGTCAGGATATGGCCGCGATTGCTTTTCAGGTAGTCAACATGATCGGGCCGGTTATCAGCGCGAACCTGGGCGTGGCCGGGTTTATCGGTGCAGTGAATGATGAAATGCATGGGAATCTCCTTCGGCGATCAGCAATCAGTAATCGGTTCGGCGCAGCGCTGTCAGCGACTCTGACAGTTCCCCAAGCGTGATCGCGGGCAGGGAACAGAACGTACCCTTGCACACATAGGCCGTCGGCTGGCCATCGACCATGACTTTGTAGCGGGCCGGGTGGCCTTCGGGCAATTCGGCCTTGGGTCCGATAACCTGAAACGTGCGGGTCGGCAGGCTGCGGGCCATAACCGCGCGGATCAGTTGGTCCGTCGGCCTCTCGCCGCGCTTGCCGATGATCACCACTTGCAGGGCGGTCTGCAATGTCTCGACCCCGTTTAAGTATCCGGACAAACCGAACGACGGGTCGCTGGCCTCGCCGCCGAAGCTTTTTCGCAGCCGTTCGGCATATTTGTAGTCGCTGTCTTCGCCGCCCAGATAGAACAGCCGGGCCAGGGTGTCGATCATGCGGGCATTACCGGCCACGTTGGGGTTGTCGTAGATGGGGGCGGCGCGCAGCAATTGCGGCCCGGCGTTTTCCTGGGTCGCCAGAAACACCCCCCGGCCTTGCTGCCACAATCGCTTGATGGCGACTTTGGTCAGGCCGCTGGCTTTTTCCAGATAGGTATTCTTGCCCGTTGCCTCGAACAGGGTCAGCGCCGCCCCGGCCAGGCCGGAGAAATCATCGAGCGTGGCCGGTGTGGCTACGGTTCCGGCGTACCAGGAATGGCGCAAGTTGCCACTTTCGTCGCGCAAGGACTTATCGACAAAAGCAAAGGCCTGTTCGGCCATATCCAGCCAACCGGGCCGGTCGAAGGCCAGGGCGGCCTCAGTCAGGGCGGTGATCGCCATGGCGTTCCAGTCGACCAGCACCTTGGCGTCGCGCCGCGGCCGGGGCCGCCGGGCGCGGGCCTTGAAAAGTGCGCGGCGCAGCGCGTCGCTGTCGCCGTCATCAATGGCCAACAAATTACCAAACCCGGTCGGGGCGCCTTCGATCTCGGCCAGGTCGAACAGGCCCATAAATTCGTCGGTGTTGTCACCCAGCACCCGTTCAATGGACTTCCGGTCCCACAGATAAAACGCCCCCTCCTCCTCTTCACCGCTGGCCTTGAAAAGACTGTCGGCATCCAGGGCGGACGCGAACCCACCCCCCGACAGGCGCATTTCGCGGGCCATAAAGGCGACCGTATCTTCAATGGCGCGGGCCAGCAGGGTCGAGCGGGTTTCCCGCCATACCTCTGTCATCAGCCGCACCATGTTGGCATTGACATCGAGCATTTTCTCGAAATGTGGCACGTTCCAGGCCGGATCGACGGTGTAGCGGAAAAAGCCACCGCCCAGATGATCGTAAATACCGCCCCTGACCATGGCGTCCAGCGTCCGGGTTACCGCGTCCCGGTAATTATCATCACCGGACCTGATATAAGCCCGCCACAATAATTCCTGGGCCACGGTCATGGGGAACAGGGGCGCGTCGCCGAAACCGCCGCTGAAGGCATTGACATCGGTCAGGAATACGGCGGCAGTCTGGTCGATCTGAACCATGGTGACATTGCCGGGCATCGATAAGGACCGGTTGGCCAGTTCCTCGGCGATGTCGTCGTAAAAATGCGCCTCGACGATAAGGACGAATTTTTCTTCTTGGTCTTTCATCAAACCTATCCGTTTTGTTTTTCCGGCAGGTCGATGGGCCGCCGCTCAATTACCTTGAGGCCGTAGCCCTCAAGACCGACGATCGTTTGCCGGGTGTTGGAGAGCAGAACCATATCCCGGATCCCGAGATCGAGTAAAATCTGCGCCCCGACGCCGTAATCGCGGAGTTGTCCGGGCCGGGCGATGTCTTCGCCGATCTTGGCGCGCACCCGGTCGGAAAGGCTGGTCCGGCATGGCTCGCGGATCAAAACCACGGCGCCCCGGCCCTCATTGCCGATCATCCGCATGGCCTCGTGCAGTTCCCGCGACTTGGCGGTCGAGGCGT
>CBFDVE010000281.1:0-4045 GCA_965613205.1 uncultured Rhodospirillaceae bacterium | reverse complement strand
CGGCGATCAGGCCATATTCAATGGCGGTGGCACCGGATTCATCTTCGATCAGGTTCTTCAGGATATCAATTTTCATAACATCGCTCCTTTGGTTAAGTTCAGAGTTGAAATTTGGCAAAATCAAAAATTCATAAAGCAATTTGGTTGAAACTCTCCTGTCCTCCTCCTGGGACCTGTCAATTCGGCCCGCAGGGAGAGGAACTAGGAGCGTTCTGTCTAGACACCGGACGTGGTGGCGGTGCTGAGGGCTGTCGATACGGCCGAGAACATGGTGTTTAAGGACCCACCCATGGCGGTCAGGGCACCGATAGCGGCGACGGAGACCAGGGCGGCGATCAGGCCATATTCAATGGCGGTGGCACCGGATTCATCTTCGATCAGGTTTTTCAGGGTTTCGATGTTCATAACAGGCTCCTATCTGTTCTGTGTGAGGTGCAATCATTTATCGTGTAAATAATATAACAAGTAATAACGACTACTGTCAAAACAATAATTCACTACAGTTATAGTAATAAATTACCTTTAACTTGATTTTTATTTACATCTAATTTGCATAAAATTTTATCAAAATTTCAAGCCTGAGCATGTGCGGACGATTGCCCGTTCCGCGTGCCCGTTCCGCGCCTTGATAAATTTTTAGGTAAACGGATAAGTGTCTCAGTTTGAAAAGTGACGGGGTCGAATAGGGCCGTCAGTTCAGGGTATCAAGAGATTCAAACCGGGTCCTGAAAAAGGTTGCGTTGTATAGAACCACAGGATCGACCACGCCAGATACGATGAGCGGCGTATATTGGTAAAATACTTCGGCCACGATCACGTTTTCATTGTCGCGAACGACGAAGCCGGCGGGCAACGCTGGAGTGCCCCCCTGATTACCCAGCGCACTCGTATTTGTTGCCGCACCGAAAGTGCGCTGCCAGTCTATCTGCGCCGGATTGCCCCCCTTGGCACCGATAGATGAGACGATGATCTGACCGCCGACGGTCAGATCAAAAGGATTCATGACCTGGCTGGAGACCATAAGCAGATTGTTCAGATCATCTTCCGTCAGGGCTTTTGCCTGAGAGGTTAAATCGGCGATGGTCACGGATGTTCTTTCGATTTTTTGGTTGAGCAAAATAAACCGATAGATCTCGACGCCGCTCATCGTCAGCAATACCAGGATGGGCAGCATCAAAGCGAATTCCACGGCCAGGACGCCACGGCGATCACCGATCAGTTGTCCAACAAGCCTGAATAGGGCGTTATCTTTCATGGCTCCTCCCAGGGTTCGTTGCGAACGACCAGACTCGCGGTCAATGCCAGTGTTCCATCGCTGCCCAGAATGGAGCTGATCAATGGCGTTATCAAAGGCCAGTCATAAATCAGGCGATAGAGAACGATATCGCCCGAGCCGCCCGGACCGGGAACGCCGGAATCAGCGTCCCATGTGCCATTTCCATTGGTATCGGTGAATGTTTCACCGGCATCGTAACTGGCGTTGGCGTTGGCGTCGATAAATCCTTCGGGCTGGCCGATATCGGCAAATCCAGGATAAACAAGTACTTCTATCCGGGCCGTGTCCAGATCCACCAGGCCCAGCGTGCGTTCGCCCAATATTTCACGAATACGGGCCAGACGGGCATCTTCGTTTAGCTCTTGTCCGGTAACACCGTAGCGGGAGGCATCGCGCAATGCTCCCTCCATCAGGGTAGATGTCAGCATCACCGCACCGAGTTCGAAGGTTCCCAGCAACAGCAAGATCAGAACCGGCCCGACCAAAGCGAACTCGATCATCGCCGTTCCATCCCGGTTGGCACGCAGCCGTCCCAGGAAACCCATGGCGGTGTTCTTCAAATTGGCGATCCGTCGCTGATGTTGTTTGGCAAATATCATTTAGATAGCCGTAGCGATGAGAGTTGATTGGCTATTTGGCGGAAGATCGTTTGCAAAGTGGCCGTATCCGGCGCGAAATAATAGTAAGAAGTGTCCGGAGCACTGGCCACCTGGCGAAGCAGTGTTTGCAAGGCGGTGCCGCTATTTGCGAACTGAATGACGTAAAGCAAAACGTTATCAGCCTTGATGTTTCCGGCAATTTCGAGAAGGCGTTCGTTCATTTCGGGTCGCCCGGAGCTACCGTAGCCAAAGACGGTCTTGTAGCCATCACCGGAACCGGCGTAATTTTCTCCGTCCGTCAGCAACACGATGGCCTGTGTTCTCTGGTAAGGCGGATCGGCTATGGCCTCGGTAAAAGGTGAGATCGGTTTCAATACTCTCCAGGCCCAGCCCAGTCCTTGCGGTATGTTGGTGGTGCCGGCTGGGTTGGTCAGGCTGGCGATAGCATCCAGCACCGGTTGTTTGGCGTTTTGCAAGGGCGTGATACCGGCGTGCAGGCAGGGCCGGCATTCGCTGCCGTTGGCGGCCAGAGTACAGGTTCCGCCGCTCACCGGTTCGCCTTCCGGACCAATGGGTTGCCAGGCCGGCCAATCGCTGGTGCCGACGCTTTGAGGGGGCAGCAACACGTCGGCATCATTGCCAGTATCCCCATCGTCCAAATACCTGGAAAATACACAGCCCTGCCAATTGCTGTCGGGCGCAGCAAGCAGGGGTACCGGAGAATTATTGGCAAAATACACGACGCTTTGGGCCGCACCGGTTTCCGGGTTCAGGAAATTGGCGACCACCTGGGATACCGTGTCGCCAGAATTGAAGGCAGTTCCATTGAGAGTAATGTTGACTTTGCCGTTCCAGGGAACCAGACCGATACTCAGCAGATCGTTGGAGGCATCGCTGCCAAACAGAATATTGACCAGTTCGGTCGCCGCATTTCGGGCCGCCGTAATGCGGGATCCGCCCATTGATCCTGACATATCGATCGCCAACACCAAATCAAGCGCCTCTTGGGCCCGGGTGACTTCGGCACTGGCGGCTATGGTCAGATCGCTAAACCCGAAGATCGACATAAAAGTCGTCGAAATAGTTGCCGTAGCCGTTAACTGAACCGTTTCAGCGTCTTCATCGACGGTGATTACCGGCCCTTCGATGATGGTACCCAAATAACCGGGTGGAAAATTTGCTTCGAAATACATGCGGATATCGTCGTCTCGTGTCGCCAGGAACAGATTTCGCCCACCTGCCAAAGCCGCCGCGTCCAGTGCCGATGAAAGACGAGAGCGGACCAGATAGCCGCGTGCCGAGTCGGTACCGATGCCGATAAATCCAATCAATGGGATGATCGAAAGGGCAACCAACAAAAGGGCGCCACCGGATTGATCGCCGCAAAAACGGCGCAATAAACCGGTTGCACTGGGCAGTTTCAAGAATAAATGTCTGACAAAACTTATCATGATACATATACTACAAGTTATTACAGCTTGTTAGTATATAATATTGTTATTTATTTGCAATATTTATATATTTACTTTATTTAATACTTAATTTAGATCAAATTTTATTAAAATAAAATATCAGTGCAACCGCAATCAAAGCCGCCTATTGTCTTCTTGAACACTAATTCCCGGGAAGGACAAATTGATGAAATTGTTACGCTACGGATCACCTGGTTCTGAAAAACCGGCCCTGCTCGATGATCAGGGACGCCAGCGCGATTTGTCCGGCCTGATTGGCGATATCACCCCGGCGACGTTATCTGCCGAACGTCTGGCCCAGTTATCGAAACATGATTTCGATTCCCTGCCTCTGATCGAAGGCTCCCACCGCATCGGATCCCCCTTAAGCGGCGTCGGCAAAATTATCGCCATCGGCCTCAACTATTCGGAACATGCGGAAGAATCCGGGTCCGATCTGCCGAGCGAACCCCTGGTGTTTGCCAAGGCGGTGACATCCCTCGCCGCCCCCAACGACCCGCTGATCCTGCCCCGTGGTTCGACCCACACGGATCACGAAGTTGAACTGGCTGTCATTATCGGCACCAGGGCCCAGTATGTCAGCGAAGATCAGGCGCTCGACCATGTCGCCGGTTATTCAGTTTTGAACGACGTTTCGGAACGGGATTACCAGTTGAACCACGCCGGTCAGTGGACCAAGGGCAAAAGCTTCGATGGCT
>CBFDVE010000280.1:0-4065 GCA_965613205.1 uncultured Rhodospirillaceae bacterium | reverse complement strand
GCGATAGTTTTATACTGTCAAGTGCGCTATTAACAGCTACCAGCCCTTCATAACAAATTACCTCAAAGTAATTGTCCCTTATTTTAACATTAAACTGGGTGCCCACTTCGGCAAACCAGTGGCCCTGCACGTAGCAGTCGATGAATTCTTTTTCGACAAGTTTACCGTGATCATTTGTCCACGGCATGGCTTTCAGCTTGCCCCAGGTTTTTTCCGACAGCGTGGCGAAATGGAATTCCGCATTCTCGGTGGTATAGCGTTTTAAAATAAATTGCCCCGGACGATGAGACACATTCCAGGTAAAGGCCGGGAAACCGGCTTCGGTAATCTGGTCGAAGACTTCGCCAAAGGGCGTGTACCCCCTGTCGATCAGTAAAATCGCCTGGGGGTCAATGCGGGATATGATGTCCCCACCCATGTGCGCCGCCGCCAGGGACCGGGCCAGTGCTTCTGTCGCCATCGCCTTGATGTGCGGATCGTGCATATCCAGCGTGCCGGTGCGGGTGCTTCGCAACAAGGTTGATCCGGCGTACTTGCCGATGCGAACGCCCTCGATTTCGATATCCAGAAAATCGCGCAATGTGGCAACGCCCCGCATGAGTTCAACCGCCTTTATAGATTGCGGATCGGTTCGAAAGGACGCGTATGTCAATACGTTTAAAAAACCGAACAGGCGATACAGGCGACGGGTTGGCCACGGGTCGGAAGACAGGATGACCGGCTCGAAACCGGCTTTGCGAAATCCACTGAGTATGGGCAGGCTCAGCAAGGCATTGGCAACACCGGGCATGGCAAAAACCAGGACGGATTTGTCGCCTCGCGCTGCCGGGCTAGCCGAAAACCGGTCGCCGACTTTGGCGCCGACGGCGGCAACATCGGCCAGCATTTTTTTGCGCTGTTCCCTGTTTTGGCGATTAAGCAGGCTGCGAAGTTCGAAAAGAACATCGGAAAGCCACGGCAATGTCCGCCAGATTTTTGTGATGATCAACCGCACTCGATATGCTGCCTTAATTCCACTTTTCCGTGGCTTGTTCCATCAGCTTGACGACTCGCACACCGGCAACTCCGTCGGCGAAGTGACGATCAAAGGTTGCCCGCGCCTGATCGCCGATATTTTCAGACATGCCCGGAGTTTTCAGGACACGAACAATCGCTTGCGCCAGGCCCTTGCCATCGCGGGCGATCAACGAATTGACGCCATCTTCCATTTCGGGAATTCCCGCCTGATTACCCACATGGGTAACCACACAGCAGCCATAGGAAAAGGCGTTGATAATGCGCACGCGGACGCCAAGGGTGTGCGGTGTCGGCACCAGCACAACATCCGATGTCATGAATTCATCATCGGGCGGCACAATGCGTCCGCGCATTTTTATGTAGGGCCTGGTCAGCAAACTTTCGAATTCCGCCGCCAGGGTGCCGCCGCCGACAAGATGCACTTCGAAACCACCCAGGCCAAGTTCTTGTTCCAGAACCGGGAATATGCCATCCCGGCATAATCGCAGGCCCGATGTGGTGGCGGTGCCGCCTATATCGCCGATCATCAGAATTTTAGCAATACTGGGTGATATCTCTTGCCGCCGGGTGTCGCGAATATTCTTCCAGTCGTCGCCAACGGGATCATGCACCGGGGTCGGCACATAAAGCGTGTCTTCGCAGCCGTTTTGTCTGCGAAACCACGCCGCGTAGTGGGGCGCGAATTCGATCTTTACGGTGCAGCGCTTAAATAACATGACCATGAATTTTTTCATGGCCCTGGTCAGGGCCCACTGGACCAGCAGGTCTTTGGTGTATTTCCGAACGGAAAACGGCTGCTCTTTCCATCTGAAATAAGACGGCAAATGGTATAGGTCAACGGCGCAGACCGTAATCGGCGCGGCCAGCGGTCCGGCCCCCAGGGCATGGACAGTTTCGAAGTGATAGCAATAGATACCCTCGTATTGATATTTTTCGATGGTGCTTCGGGCGCGGCCATCAAATTGTTGGATCACCGGGTTGCTTTCAAAATCAAATAGCCGGAGAAACCGGCCAAGCCGTGACGCCGGTTGTCCGGCATTTGATTGTCGGCCTTCATCCATATCGATAAGATCGACGGCGACGCCCAGGTCGGCGATCATCTGAAGCTGTTTTTCCTGGTGCGCCGCATAGGGACTTTCCGCCGACACCATGCCGATAAGCGTTGCTCTATGCCCGCGTGCCACCATGGCCTTCAACACGGCCCAACTGGCAACCGCGCCGCCGTGGTAACCGGGTCCGGGCAGGCCTTCGGTAACCATCAAGAAATGGCGATGGGTCACAGCGTCTTGTTCCTTGTTCAATGTTATGACCAAGCCGCCGTGCGGAACAACTTAGAAACATAGACTCTCGACAGAATACGCCCCAGGCCATTGACGCCGGAGCCGAAAATCTTGATGTAGCTGTCGATCAATTGACGCTGTTCGGTGTCGTGACTGAAACAGATTTCCCGGCGGTCCGGCAATTTCAACTGGTTCACCGGGATCGGGACCGCGCTTGCGGCGATGCGACCGATATGAAATGAAAAGCCGCTGTATTTTGGTTTCCTGTCAGTGAAGATTCCTTCGATTTGCATTTTCTTGAAGCGGATTGCTTCTTCGAACACCGCGCCCAGGTCGTCGCCGATCTGAACACCGGCATTGACCAAATACGATTGCAAACCAGCCAGGGCGGTATCACACAGACAGTTGAAATGTTGTGTCAGGGACAAGGCCTTGTATTTGAACATCAAATTGCTGCCAAGCTCGCCGTCGATGTATTTGCCAATGGTGATGGGATCATCGGCAAATTGCTCGAGTGCGGATTGATCAACCCACAGCTCGTTGGATGTTTCATCGAGAAACGCACTGACCAGGTTTTTGAACTCGTCATTGGCCGTGGTCTCGAAAATATGTTTAAGCCAGCCCCAGGCCGTTCCACCGCAGCAAGTGAATGACCTCGCCGAACACCCGGTCGTTGAAGAACAGATTAACGATCAGGTTCATGCGCCGACAGGCCAGGTAATCGTCGTAGGGCAGGGTCTTGTTGGCGACGCAAATTTCCTCGATCTCGGCCACCACAAGGGATTCTCCCAGTAAATCGTAGATTCCGAAGCAGCGCGGGATGACCCGGTATTTCAGGGTCATGTCGTAATCGGCCTTGACCTTGTCGGAACCGAATTCCGTGCCCGGCAAAATCATCAACTGGTACATGCTGATGGTGTTGAAATCGGCATCGACCAGGGTTTGCAGGGTCTTGAAATGAGCCTTTTGGGTATCGCCGGGCAGGGCCAGGATAATTTCGCTATAGGTGTTGGTGTCTATTTCATCGGCCAGCAGGGCCAGGTCGACAATCTGGTCGCTGCTGATGTTGTCCCGTTTCATGTTGGCCTGAACGGTCGGGTCCAGGCTTTGTACCGACGCCGCCAATTTCATCGCCCCCTTGACGATTCGGGCGGCTTCCAGGACACGTTCTTTTTTATTTTTGCCGGTGATTGCGGGTTATATAAATCCAGCATTAAAGTAATTGTTTTTGGATTAGATTTACTAACCTTATCGACCAATTTGGCGAGTTTTGTCCGTGACCAAGGCCAGGCACCGTGTTTTTTAATGGTTTCTTCATCAATTGCCAAGACGACAACGTTTCTACCTGGCTTAGCGCCATTGATAAAGGGAGCAGTCACGACATATCCCCAGTCTTCGATAGACTGGAAATAATCTGAATAAGTACTCGCCATAAACACGAGTGTTAACAGGATTATTATTAACTTATATTTTGGCGTGTATCTCGTATTCACTTGCAAGTATTATGGTTATCACTAATAATCGGGTTCGTTTTACGCAACGTCTATTCTAGCGTAAATGACAATCAATTTTTGCGGAAAAAATAATCAGATCAAATGACCAATAATGACCATCAACTAATTATTGCAATATCAATTCCAAACCCGCCGCTAGAAACCGACTTTGTTAACAGTTTATTGTCTTCAATCGCTTTTATTGGTGACCGCTTAATTGACAGTACCACAATGACAAACAGACAGTCGAATAGTAAAACCCATGTGGGCGAGCA
>CBFDVE010000279.1:0-4065 GCA_965613205.1 uncultured Rhodospirillaceae bacterium | reverse complement strand
GTGACATTGCCTTTGGGCGATATCAGGGTGACTTTGTGGCCAATTCCCAGATTTAATTTTCGCGCCAGCCTGGCCCCCATGACGACGCTATCTTTATCGAAATTGGCCAGGCTGCCACCTTCGATCCTGTCGGCGATGATCGAGCGGGCCATTAAATCCTTTTTGCGGAAGCCGCGCACAATGGCCCCGCTGGCGACATTCTTGCTGGTCGCCATGACCTGGCCTTCGATGATCGGGGTCACCGAAACAACTCCCGGCACGGCTCTGATTTTAGCCGCCAGATCATCAAAATCCGTCATTTTGTCCGATTGGCTGTAGACGCTCAAATGCCCGTTAATGCCCAAAATCCGATCCAGCAATTCGGCCCGGAAGCCATTCATCACCGACATCACGATGATCAGCGTGGCCACACCCAGAGCAATTCCCAGAAGTGAAAACCAGGCAATAACGGAAATGAAACCTTCCTGCCGTCGGGCCCGCAGGTAGCGCATGGACATCATCAGTTCGAAGGCTGAAAACATTTGCCGCCTATCCCGCCAACAAAGCCAGGGCGGCATCGCTGGAAAGCTCCTGGCGCTCGCCGGTCTTGCGGTTTTTAACCTCGACCACGTTGTTCCTGACCCCGCGCGGTCCGATCACCAGTTGCCACGGCAGGCCGATCAAATCCATATCGGCGAACTTGACCCCGGCCTTGCGGTCCCGGTCGTCATACAGCACGTCGAAACCGGCCCTCTGTAACTTGCCATACAGGTCTTCGCACGCGCTGTCGCAATCGCCATCGCCGACTTTCAGATTGATCAGGCCGACATCATAGGGCGCCACGCTGGCCGGCCAGATGATGCCGTTGGCGTCGTGAGAGGCCTCGATAATGGCCCCGACCAGGCGGGACACGCCAATCCCGTATGAGCCCATTTCGACGGTGATGTCCTGGCCTTCCGGGCCCGTCACGACGGCCCCCAGTTTTTCCGAATACTTGGTGCCGAAATAAAAGATATGGCCGACTTCGATGCCACGGGCGGTGATCAGATCATCACCTAACGCCTGTTCGGTCACGCTGTCGCGTTTTTCATCCGTCGCGGCGTACTTTTCGGTGAAGGTATCGACGGTTAATTGCAGATCGCCTTGCGTATCGACATTGGCCAGCCAGTCATTGTCGATGAAATCCCGGTGGCAGGCGATTTCGCTCTCGCCCGTATCGGCCAGAATGAGGAACTCGTGGCTCATATCGCCGCCGATGGGGCCGGTGTCGGCGGCCATGGGAATGGCCCGCAATCCCAACCGGGCATAGGTTTTAAGGTAAGACACGAACATCTTGTTGTAGGACTTCCTGGCCGCCGCCATGTCCAGATCAAAAGAATAAGCATCCTTCATGAGAAACTCGCGGCCCCGCATGACGCCGAACCGGGGGCGCACCTCGTCGCGGAATTTCCACTGGATGTGATACAGCAACTGGGGCACGTCCTTGTAGCTGCGGATGGCATCGGCGAAAATTTCGGTGATCTGTTCCTCGTTGGTCGGACCGTACAGCATGTCGCGGTCATGACGGTCGCGGATGCGCAGCATCTCCGGCCCGTAATCGTCGTAACGGCCGCTTTTCCGCCACAGGTCGGCCGGCTGAATGGTCGGCATCAGCATTTCATGACAGCCGATGGCGTTCTGTTCCTGGCGCACGATCTGTTCGATCTTGCGCAACACCTTCAGACCCAACGGCAGCCACGAATAAATACCGGCGCTGGACTGGCGCACCATACCGGCCCGCAGCATCAGCCGGTGCGAGGCGACTTGCGCCTCGGCCGGGGTTTCTTTCAGGGTCGGCAGGAAATAGGCGGACAGTTTCATGGACAAAAAGCCTAGGGGGTCCTGGTTGGTTACGAGTGGGCGGACTTTATGCCAAGGTTGGGATTGCCGCAATGGGACAGGTGCTATTTCTTGCCATAAACCCGTCGGCATTCAGCGGCGATGGCTGTTGTATCGCCGCCATCCATGGGCTCGCCATTCCAGTACACCTTGTTGCCGCGAACCGTGACCTTGCCGATGTTGGCGGTGCCCGTAGAAGCCCCGGAACTGCCCAGGCCATATTTTTGATCCATGTCGATGCCGTAATCAAACGAAATATCCTTCGGCAGTTTAATCGGCGACGACCCGGCCACATTGGCCCCGGCGACTTTCTTGCCGCGCACATCGAGCCCCGGCGTATAGGCCCCGCCATCGGCCGGGGCGTACCTGGTCAGTCGCTTGCAAACCCGTTTGCTGACTTTTACTTTCGAGGCCATTACGGGATCGACCTGGCCAACCAAAGTCAGGCTAAAGGCCATCAGGGTCGCCGCGAAAAGGATTTTCATGGGGCTGTCTCCTGATAAAAATTGTCATCGACCTGGGACCATGGCGGTTTCCTCGCCATGATGCGCTGATAGGCGGGACAACTTTGCCGATGCGCCCCCGGAAGATAGCCCAAACTCATGAGGAATTCGTTGACGATTTCGCCGCCGGTGAATTTCAGGGTGTTCTTGAACAGCTTGACCCAGTCGGATTTGATCAGGGGATGATGCGCCGCAAGAAAACGGGCAAAGCCGCCGTGGCTATCGCGCATGGCCCGGATGCGATTGCCGTTTTCGATGATCGAGGTGATTTTCAGGCGGTTGCGAATGATCCCCCCGTCGCCGAGCAGGCGCTCTATATCAAGATCCCCATAATCGGCGACAATATCCACATCAAATTTATCAAACGCGGCGAAGATGGTCGGTCGTTTTTTCAGGATCAATTGCCACGACAACCCGGCCTGGAATATTTCCAGCGCCAGCAACTCGAACAACACCGCCTCGCCACTTCGCGGCAAACCGTATTCATCGTCGTGATAGGGTCCGTGCAGGGGGTGTCCGGGGGCGCTGTCGCAATACCAGTTCATGAAATTCCCAGTCCATCAGGGCCATTTAAGGCCGGTCGCAAGTTCTGAATACTGCCACAGCTTGTGCGCCGCGTCATCATCTTCGGCCCACGGGTGAATGGCGGCTTGGCCAACCGGGCCACGCATGTTTTCAAATCCGATGGGTCCATAGAACGCCCCGCTTTCAGCAGTCGGTTCAAGGGCGGAAAGAACCGAAGACCAGGCACCCCGTTGCGCCGTTTGGGCGATGATCGGGTTCATAATCAACGTCATAAACAAGCCGGAAATTTTGCCGGGTCCCGTCGTTTGCAGGTTGGTGGCCGAATATCC
Organism: uncultured Rhodospirillaceae bacterium; assembly: GCA_965613205.1. Taxonomy (GTDB): domain Bacteria; phylum Pseudomonadota; class Alphaproteobacteria; order Rhodospirillales; family JABHCV01; genus CAZZKE01. Next base: position 851 of record CBFDVE010000279.1, on the reverse strand, counting down.
CGGATGGCAGGCAATAGCCTTCTGGGATTTACTTGCAGCCCGCAAACGTTGATCCAGCGTTCGCATGAACAGTAAATTGGCCAACTTGCTTTGACCGTAGGCCCTGGCCGGGCTGTAGCCAGACTCGAAATTGATGTCTTCGAACTTGATCCGCTTCAAGCCCCATTTATGGGCGATACTGGAAACAATAACGTAGCGCCCCGCAGCCGGATCAATCAGATCGGCCAGCCGGGCACACAGGGCGAAATGGCCCAGATGATTAGTCGCGAACTGCAATTCGTGCCCCTGTTTGGTCAGCAGACGCTTGGGCGTCATCATGATACCCGCGTTGGCGATCAGGCCATGAATTACATCGGTCTGATCGCGCACGACCTTGGCCGCCTGTTCAACCAAACCCAGATCATCCAGATGCAAATCGATCAACGTCGCCTGGGCATCGCTGGCGAGAGCCTCAATGGCGGCCTCGCCTTTGGCCCGGTTGCGGCACAACATCAGCACGCGACCGCCAAGGCCGGTCAGGGTTTTTGTCGTTTCCAGGCCCAGGCCGCTGTTGGCGCCGGTGACCAGATAGGTTTTGCCTTCCAGCCGGGGCAGGTTTTCCGGCGTCCATCCGCCGGCTCCGAAGGGTTGGCAATTCTCGCTCATGCCAAATCCCCCTGCGCCTGTTCCAGCTCGATCAGCGAGCCGGAAAAATCTTTCGGATGCAAAAACAGCACCGGCTTGCCGTGGGCGCCGGTCCTGGGCTCGCCGCCGCCCAGCACGCGGGAACCCCCGGCGAGCAGCCGGTCGCGGGCGGCGAGGATATCCGCGACCTCGTAGCACAGATGGTGGATGCCGCCGCCCGGATTGCG
>CBFDVE010000278.1:0-4070 GCA_965613205.1 uncultured Rhodospirillaceae bacterium | reverse complement strand
AGAAGTCTTGTAAAGTGATCCAACGTGTCATCCTTTTATGATAGTGGGTACTAGCGTTCCTTCACATAGGGCACGCCGATGGCCTTGGGGGCGACCGCCTTGCCGATAAATCCGGCCAGCAGGACGACGGTCAGAATGTAGGGCAGGGTCTGGATCAACTGCACCGGAACGACGCCAATGATCGGTACGCTGACCCCTTGCAGGCGGATGGCGACGGCGTCGAGCAAGCCGAACATCAGGCACGCGCCCAAGGCCTGCCACGGTCGCCATTTGCCGAAGATCATGGCGGCGAGGGCAATATATCCCTGCCCCGCAGTCATATCGCGCACGAAGGCGGCGTTTTGGGCGACGGCCAGATAGGTCCCGGCGATGCCGGTCAACAGGCCGCAAATCAGCACCGCCCGGTAGCGCAGCCAGGACACCGACAAGCCTGCCGTATCGACAGCCTGCGGATTTTCACCGACGGCGCGTAACCGCAGCCCGAAACGTGTTCGGTAGATAACCCACCAGGTCAACGGCACCACGGCCAGGGCCACATAGACAAACATATTGTGGCCGCTGATCAGTTCCTTGTAGATGGTGCCGATGATGGGGATGACATCGGCGTTTTCGGCGAATGGTAGTTCGATGGGCATAAAGCGGGCATCTGATGGCAGGCTTGGGGTCTGGCCGCCGCGCTTGAACCAGGCGTTGCCGAGCACCGCCGTCAGGCCCGAGGCGATGATATTGATGGCGACCCCGCTAACCACCTGGTTGCCCTTGTGGGTGATGCAGGCGAAACCATGAATCAGCGACATCAGCGAGGCCACGCCGATGGCGGCGAACAGGGCCAGCCAGGCCGATCCGGTTAACGCCGCCACCGTGCCGGCGGTAAAGGCGGCACTGAGCATCTTGCCTTCCAGGCTGATATCGATAATACCCGAGCGTTCCGAAAAAAGACCGGCCATGGCGCACAAAATCAATGGCGTCGATACCCGCAACATGGCATCAAACGTCAGCACCACCAGCAGGAACATTTCTTCCATGGCCTATATCTCCGCCTTGGCCGGGACTGGGCCGGACCGTTGCAAGCGATTGTACAGGCGCGTCATCCAGGGTGTGATCATGTAGGCGAGAGCGCCGGAAAACAGGATCACGAAGCCCTGGATCGCGACCACCATTTCCCGCGTGATGGTGGGGATTTCAAAGGCCAGTTCGGCCCCGCCCTGATACAGAATACCGAACAGTAATCCGGCCAGGACTATGCCGAACGGATGGTTGCGCCCCATCAGCGACACGGCAATGCCGGTAAAGCCATAACCGGCGGTGAAATTCAGCAACAGCCTGTGCTGCACACCGCTGATTTCATTGAGACCGACGAACCCGGCCAGGGCCCCGGAAATAATCATCGACAGCATGATGACATGGGCCGGCTTGATGCCACCGTAAATGGCCGCCGTTTCGTTAAAGCCAACGGCGCGAATTTCATATCCCCAGCGGGTGCGCCAGATAAAGAACCACAGGGCGACACAGCAGATGATCGCCCACACCACCGTCAAATTGAGCGGCGAGCGGGCAATGGTGATATCGAACCAGGCGAACACTTCGTGCATGAAGGGGATGTGGGCGGCATCGGCAAATTCCCGGCTCTCCGGCGATTGCTGGCCGGGTTTGATCAGCACATTGACCATCAGATAAACCATGATCGCGGCGGCGATAAAATTGAACATGATGGTGGTAATGACCACATGGCTACCCCGGTAGGCCTGCAGATAGGCCGGGATGGCGGCGAACATGCCGCCGAATACGGCGGCGGCCAGAATGGCCACGGGAATCAGCACATAGGCGGGCAAGTAACTGTCCAGCCACAACATCGCCAGGCCGACCCCCAGGCCACCAATATAAGCCTGGCCTTCGCCGCCGATATTGAACAGCCCGGCGTGGAAGGCGACCGCCACGGCCAGGCCGGTGAAGATAAAGTTGGTCGCATAATAAAGCGTGTAGCCGATACCTTCCTCGTAGCCCAGCGCCCCGGTGATCATGAACTTGATCGCTTCCCAGGGATCTTCACCGATAACCATAATGACAAGACCCGAAACCCCCAGGGCGATAGATACGTTGATCGCCGGGATCAGGCCGACATCGATCCACCGGGGCAGCGGTTTCATGCCATCGCTCATGCCGAGGCTCCTTGCGCTACCGTCGCCCCGTCATGGGCGTTGGCCATCATCAGGCCGAGGGTTTTTACATCCGCCTGCGCCCGTTCCACATCGCCGACCACGCGGCCATCGAACATCACCAGAATGCGGTCGCTCAGCTTCATGATTTCCTCGATCTCGACCGACACCATCAGGATGGCGCAGCCGCCGTCGCGCATGTCCAGCAATTGTTCGTGAATGAATTCAATCGCCCCGATATCGACGCCCCGGGTCGGTTGGCCGACAAACAGGACTTCCGGGGCTTTATCTATTTCCCGGGCCAGGATCAGTTTTTGCTGATTGCCGCCCGACATATTGGCGGATTTAATATCGGGCTGGCGCGGTCGAACGTCGAAGTCTTCCATCAAATGCTCGCAATCGCTGCCGATGGCTTGCTGATCAAGCAGCACACTGGCGTTATAACGGTGCAATCGGTGATACCCCAGGATGATACTTTCTCGCGCCTGAAAGGCGGTCAGCAGGCCCATGCGATGGCGGTCTTCCGGTACATGGGCGACCTTCAATTGCCGGACTTCCGCCGGATCACACGGCGTTTCGGGGGTAATTTCCCGACCATTTAGGACAATGCGCCCCCGGTCGATGGGGCGAATACCACTTAGCGTTTCCAGCAACTCAGACTGGCCATTGCCCGAAACCCCGGCGATGCCAACAATTTCACCGGCCCGCACCCGAAAACTGACATCGTTGACCAGGGGTACGCCCAGGTCGCTGTAAACGGTCAGATTTTCGACAATCAATGACGGCTGGCCCGTGTGTTCAGCGACCCGGCTGGTGGTGTCGATCACCTTGCGACCGACCATCAGTTCGGCCAGTTCTTCCTTGCTGGTTTCCACTGTCACCCGGTGGGCGACCATTTCGCCGTGGCGCATGACTGACACCGTATCGGTGATATCCATGATCTCGCGCAGCTTATGGGTGATCAAAAGGATCGTCACCCCTTCGGCTTTCAGGGCCCGTAGAATGTCGAACAACTGATCGGCTTCCTGGGGTGTCAGCACGCCCGTGGGTTCGTCCAGGATGAGAATTCTGGCGCCTCGGTAAAGCGCCTTGAGAATTTCCGCCCGCTGCTGTTCGCCGACCGGCAACTCGCCGGTGATGGCGTTCATATCGACAATCAGGCCGTAGGTATCGGCCAGATGTTTCAGTTTGATCGAGGCCTGGGCGGCGCTTTCGGCCAGTAACGGCCCCGCTTCGGCCCCTAACATGACGTTTTCCAGCACCGTGAAGGTATCGACCAGCATAAAATGCTGGTGCACCATGCCAATGCCTGCGGCAATCGCGGCATGGCTATCGGTGATTTCGGTGTCAATGCCGTTAATTTTTACATGGCCTGAATCGGCTTTGTAAAACCCGTAAAGGATCGACATAAGGGTCGATTTACCAGCGCCGTTTTCGCCAACAATGCCATGAATAGCACCTTTTGCAACGGTCATGGTTATGTCTTTATTGGCCTGCACCGGCCCAAAAGCTTTGCTTATGCCAAACAGCTCTATCGCCGGGGGCTTTGGGGCAGCCGTATTCGGCTGCCCCGAGTTTTTTGTCATAGCTGACATGTCCGATTATTCAACCGGGCAAGAGCCGTCAGACATATAGTCATGCACAACGATGTCACCAGCGATAATCGCTTCGCGCGCTGCGGTAACAGCGGCCAGCATTTCTGCGGTGATCATGCCTTCATTGAATTCATCCAAAGCCCAGCCAACGCCGTCTTCGGCAAGACCCATGGCCACGATACCGGTGGTGAATTCGCCGTTGTTCACATCGTTAAATGCGTTATAAACCGCAACATCAACGCGTTTCAGCATGGATGTTAGCATGGTGCCCGGTTGCATATAGTTCTGGTTGCTGTCAACGCCGATGGCCAAAATGCCC
>CBFDVE010000277.1:0-4072 GCA_965613205.1 uncultured Rhodospirillaceae bacterium | reverse complement strand
GAAAGTGCGGTCAAATTGGGCTCCGCCAGAATCGTCACCAGGCCTTCCTGTTCCAAGGCGTCGATGACCGCATTGAAATTCCAGCCGTTGATACCGGCTCCGGCGGTCAGAGTATCCTGGGTGACCGTGCCGGCGAAGGAATTGGCCGTGGTCAGGCCCAACGATATGCCGCCGATGGCGCCGAGAATACTCCAGTTAAAGCCCAGTTGTTTATCGACCCCGCGGGAAACCTCGGCGACCCGGACCCTGAGATTGACCTGGTTCGGCCCGGTGATGGCCAATCGGTTGACGACCAGTTTTTCATCGCCGGTAAAACCGGCGACCAGACGGCGGATGTTCTCGGCCTCCGTCGCCGAAGAAACGCCGCCTTCAATGACCATGGAGCCATTGATCGGGGTGATCCTGACCCCGGCTCCCGGATGCAGGCGGTCAATGATATTTTGCAGGCGGCTGACGTTGTAGACGACCCGGATTTCCACGTTGGCCAGAATCCGTTCCTTGCTATCGACCGCGTAAAGAGTGGTCTCGCCTGCTTTTTTACCCAGCAGATAAATCAGGCTGGGGGATTTGACCTGAATATTGGCAATTTCAGGGTCGGCCACGAAGACGGTCGCCGCCGGGCTTTCCAGCCGCACCAGCCGACCCTTGCTGGCTTCCAGCACCAGCACGCCGCTGGAGCCGGAAATCACTTCGATGTCGCTGCCCAGCCGGTTGTCGATAATATTGCCACCGACCGAGGTGTCGGCAACCACCGGTTCGGCCCCCCTGGCAACGGTCAGGGACAGGACGATCACCGTCAAGGTCACCATGAAGCCCATAACCAGGCCCCTTCGGACCCATTCAACAGGGGATTGCTTCGCCATTGCTTTTGTTTTTCCTCGCCTGGTCATGCCTACTTTTCCACCTGATCGCCGCGCAATACGGTCACTTTTCGAACCTTTGGCTTCGCCACTACCGGTAGCGAATCTGGTGCAGGCCCAATGATCAAAGAATTGATTTCCGTGTCAAGGGTATAGTCTATGGTTCTTTTTGTCTGATCGGCCATTTCGCTATCCGTTTTGGCCAGGCTTTGCAAGCTTAAGGACAAACTGCCCATGGCCATACCGATGGCGATCTTTTCCGCCTGCTTGGGGGTCACTTCCAGGGTCACGGTCTTGGCCGGATTGACCTCTCCATCCTTGCTTTCGGTCTTTTGATCGATGGCCAGGACGCGCAATGCGGTCAACAAAGTACGGGTCACATAACGGCTTTCGTCTTCGCCGCTGTCGTTCTTGGCCCTGAATCTCGATGTCAGGAGAATATCCACCTTGTCGCCGGGGAAGACGAAGCCTGAAATTCCCGATGTGGCATTGACCGGCACCGAAACGGCGCGGTTGCCCGGCCCCAGTACGGCGGCCAGGAATCCCCGGTCGCCGGGATGGACGACCAGCCGGTCGGTAATCGGCTGCCCCGGTGTGATCAGGGTGCGGACCACCGTGCCGACAAAATCTTCAATCTTGCGCTCTGATTTTTGAGCATATTCGTCGTTCAGGGCGTCTTCCGGCCAGGGTTGCCATTTCAGGTGATCGGCGCGGACAAACTGTCCGGCGGTCAGTTCCTTGTCGGCAACCAGAATATAACCGGTCGGTGCGAGCACTTTTTCGGTCGGTGCATTGGCCCGCATGGCCGCCCGTTCGCTGCTCAGCCAGGTATTGGCATAAAATGCGGTCAAACCGGCGGCACCGATGGCGACAAGAAGAATAAGGATATTTCGCAACATGACCTGATCCTATCCCGGACTGCCGTTGCCAAGCAGATAAGCACCGACGACGAAGCCACCGATGGCGATGGCCACGCCATAGGGCAGGACGCTGCCCAGCAGTGCGTCGCGCGATTCTTTGTCACCGGCCCGGTCAAACACCATGGCCAGACTGAAACGCACGGGCGACAACATGAAAATCGCCATAAGCCCACCGGCCAGCGCACTGAAGCCGATGAAATCGACTATCGCCCCTGGCCCGGCCCACAGGGCGGTGACCGTGATCAACTTGATATCGCCGCCGCCCATGGCGCGCAAAACAAACAACACAATGCCGCAAACCAATGCGATGCCGCCGACGGCCAGTCCGCCCAGCCAGTCGACCGTGACCGGAGAGGCCAGCACATGAACAGGGTAAAGGGCGGCAATACCTAAGCAAATACGGTTGGGTATCTTGAATTCGGCAATATCATTGATCGCCGCCAAGGCCAAAAGCCCGAGGAAAAGGGCGATCACAAAAGTATGAGGAAGATCGTAGATCATGGCTTGGGGGCCTGTGATTTGTTGTTACGGCCCACAGTACCCGACTCTTTTCATAACACCAACTCTATCAACGGTTTCCGAGGGATGTTTGGTTTGAAGAGAGCTGTCATATAGTCGTTGATTTCCGGTTCGGACATTTTGACCATGGCTTTTCTGAAGGCATTGAGGCCAAGAGCAAAGAGCGAGCGTTGCAATCGGCCATGGGATTTGTGCCTTGGTGGTTTTATGCGGGCAACCCAGAGGCCGGTTTTGTAGGCGAGGCAAAATGCGATGGCCAATACGCTTATCAACGTCGCCAATTTGTGCGGATCGGTGATGTGGGTATCTTCCAGTCCCAGGCCGCGTGTTTTCAAGGCGGAGAACAGCGTCTCAATGCCCCAGCGGTTGCGATATATGGGCAGCGCCGTTCTGATCCTGATGCGGCTCGCCGCGACAATCAGCATCTCCCCGGTGTTCAGACGCATCATGGCGATCTTAATCGGTGTTGTCTGTTTTTCCGGGTCTCTGCCGAGATACCATGCGCCTTTCAAAATAACGGTCTGGCGTTTTTGGAGATGCCTCGCATGGGCCGACAATCTCGCAGGAGCGTAGCCTTCTTTCGAGATAAACATGTTCTCTTTCAGGCGCAGAACAAAGGGAATGCCCTGGCTTTCCAGCCAATGCAGCCAAGTTTCGCCAATAAACTCACGGTCCCCGCTCAAAGACGCTATGGGCTGATCGGGAAAGGCTTTATTGAGCTTGGCCATCAAGTCCGTGCGCTCCCTGGCATTGGAATTCCCCGCCTTGCCGAGCAACACCCAAAACAGCGGGATGCAGACTTTCTCATGGACGATGCCGAGCATCAGGATATTGATATGGCAGCGGCCAAACTTCCAATTGGTGCGATCCAGGGCAAGATGCCACGGCTTTCCAGACAGCCCCATGAGGTGAACAATCAGGCGGGAGATACTGGCTTCGTCAAGATGGACGTGCTGAAAAAATCGCTCAAAACGACGATGCACGGACAATGTCTTGGCGCGTGTATCAACATGCCCGGCAAGGCGCCACAGGCTGACGGTTCCGGTCTGAATGATCAGCGCGACCAGCCACACAAGCGTTTCACGCCTTGTGCGCCAAAGTGAAATATGGCCTTCTAACGACAGGGATAAACATTTGGTCAGTGATTTTTGCATACTCTGAGACTTTCGTTGCTGGAAATCTCAAAATATGAATCACTTCAGGTGTTTATCCCGTTAAGTCGGGTACTGTGGCGGTAGAGACTGAAGTGCATTCTGCAAAAACTTCAAGTGGAGCGACATTTTGAAAAGACGTCTTTTAAGATTGCGCCGATCTGATGCCTACTTTCGACTTTTAGCCTTAGATCATGGCTTGACAATTGGGTTCGGTGACGGCGTCCCACATACGGACTTTGCCCACTTGCTTTCAAAATGCGCCGATGAATTCGACGGTATCGTCACAACCTATGGAATGATGGCATCCCTAGGCGAAGTCCCCTGCCCGAGTTTAATCCTTCAGTGTTTTGGCGCGCCTGCAGGAAATCTTCGTGTCAAGATAGCGACAATAGAATCAGCTCTTGTCCTGGATGCCGCAGCTGTGTCGGTACAACTCGACTTAGGGCATGAAGACCTTTCTAATCACACACGTGAAGTTGCAAAATTTACTCATGAGGCTCATAATATGAGTGTCCCTGTCCTCTTCATGGTGGGAGGGTTTGACACCACTAGAAGTACCGAAATCGCCAAAGCTATAAGGGTGTGTCAGGAACTGGGAGCCGACATCGTGAAGACGTCG
>CBFDVE010000276.1:0-4087 GCA_965613205.1 uncultured Rhodospirillaceae bacterium | reverse complement strand
CCAGGCCGCCGCCGGCGATCAGGACATCGGTTTTCAAGACCTTGCTTGCGGATGGTTTTGCCATCCCTCCTGTGTCGCCCGAATATCCAAAAAAGTCCAGTGGGATGCACCTGCAATCGTGGGACGACAAGCACATCTATTTTGATGGGCACAAACGGCCATGTTGGCGACGAGTGCTTAAAAAAAGCCTTGTTGAGCATGGATTCGCGAGAATGAAAAGAGTATTGGCAAAGAGCAAGCCTTTGATATATAATGCTTTCTCTATATTTAGTGCGTAAGAATTGACAAAGCACCAAATGTTGCGTTAATCTTTCAAAGACTCTGTTTACGCTTTGACCCCTATTTGATTTTTAGATAAGGGCCGTCGCGATTTATATTTGGAGAGGTTTTATGAGCCGCCTTAATATTTCCGAGTCTATACAAAAATTTTGGAACTGGATTTCCATCGCTGACTATGAGGCGACAAAGGAGCAAGGGGTCAATGACATTATTGCGCGATTTGGTCGTGGAAACATCAATTTCCAAAACGGGTCTGTTTTGGACGACTTCGATCTGCGCGACCTTTCTGAGGCTGGTGATAAGGCTATTGCCAAACTAAACAAGCGTAATCCCGCCAAATAATCCCAAAATAAAGGACCCCTAAAATGCTTGATTGGGAATCATATGGGGAGAGCTTTGCCAGAATTTGTGAGGAATGGGACAGGGCGGAAGAGGATATTAAATTAGCGGAACAGGTTTGCCACAAAGTCGTTTTCCCTTCCGTCAAGGAGCTTCGGTATGCTGGACGAAGAATTGTTGAGGCTCTTAACCAATTAAGCACTGACGATAGCGCCGAGGCAGACAAGAAAATAAAAAGCCTTTTACAGGATGCCGAATTCGATTGTCACCGTGCGCGACATGATGCCATTGATGCCGCAACGGCAAAGATCGCCTTAGATATCGACATTGCTGTCAAAAAACTTGGTTATTCTTCGATACTTACCCCTTATCCGGAATTTCCAAATCTGAAAAACGAACTGAGTAAAGTTAGAAAGAAAATCAAGGCCTCCAGAAGGAACAGGGATAACCGAGAAGCTATATATTCAGTTATTGAAGCCGCCGATTTCGGAGACATTGTTGAGTTATTTGTTGGTTTTAAAAACGCTGAGCCCATTATGTTGGGACTTGCTAAAAAGCAACGGGCTCATTTATTGATAGGATACGCCATAGGCGTGATGGGTTTGATTTTGGCGATAATCAGCGTATTGACGGCCCTCCTTTCATAGTAAATTATTCACCTTTCTTGACTTGCATGGCCCCGCTCTTGGACGGCCTCCCTGCCGCTGGTAGTTACAAAGGTCACGCCCAGCGAATGCTACACCGCAAGCTATCAGAGTGCGCTAAAACCCATAATTTTGTCTGTTCAGATTAGCGCTTCCTTTGACCAATGTGGAGCCATCGCCCGGTTTTGTGCAGCAATAAATACAGCACATAAAATAGGCAATACTCCTAAATGCCTATATATTTTGCAAAAAACTTAAGAATCAGTGACTCTAAAACATTCAAATTTTAGCGTAATCCGTTGAAATTATTCACATTCGTATTTTTTCTGATTCTGGCACGGCAATTGAAGTGCTGAAGACGGAGTTTCCTGTGCGCCCGGAATTTCGAGCGAGCAGGCGTTGATTTAACCGGGTTGGTTTTTGCGTTTTTTGTCAGCGCCAGGCCAGCCATAGAAATAAAGGGGATCAGGTGAGATGAAGCTGATCATGGCAGTGATTAAACCCTTCAAGCTGGACGAAGTTCGGGAAAGTCTTTCCGGCCTCGGCGTCGAAGGCATGACGGTAACCGAAGTCAAGGGCTTTGGCCGCCAGAAGGGACACGCAGAAATCTATCGGGGCGCGGAATACACCGTTCATTTCCTGCCGAAAGTGAAAATCGAAGTGGCGGTCAAGGATGATCTGGTCGAAGGTGTCGTCGAATCCATTCAGGCGGCGGCCGGCACCGGCAAAATCGGCGACGGCAAAATCTTTGTCTACGAGATCACCAGGGCGGTTCGGATCCGCACCGGTGAAACGGACGAAGAAGCCCTGTAACAGCCTGAAACAGAATTAAGAATTTACCCAGATTGAGGAGTTTTTCACATGTTTGCTATTGGCTCTAAAACCCGTATGGCCGCAACGGCCGGTTTGATTGCGGTGCTCGCTTCGGTGGCAGGCGGGTCCCCCGCTCAGGCCCAGGAAGCGACCGAAACCGCCTATATTTTCAATACCCTGTCGTTCATGATTCACGGCTTTCTGGTGATGTTCATGGCGGCCGGTTTCGCCATGCTGGAATCAGGCCTGGTGCGCTCCAAGAACGTCGCCACCATCTGCCTGAAAAACATTTCCCTGTATGCAACGGCCGGGTTCATGTTCTACGTGGTTGGCTATAATGCTATGTATATGAACGTCGATGGCGGCTTCATGGGCACCTTCCTGCCCTGGGCCGGCGATAATGCCGACGCCCTGGCCGGTAAGTTCGATGCCGGGTATTCCGCCGAATCCGACTGGTTCTTCCAGATGGTGTTCGTCGCCACTACCGCTTCGATTGTTTCGGGCACGGTGGCCGAACGGATCAAATTGTGGCCGTTCCTGGCCTTCGTCGCCGTGCTCGCCGCCGTGATCTATCCGATCACCGGTTCCTGGCAGTGGGGCGGTGGCTGGCTGGCCGAACTGGGCTTCAAAGATTTCGCCGGCTCGACTCTGGTTCACTCGGTCGGTGGCTGGGCGGCGTTGTCCGGGGCCATTATCCTGGGTGCCCGCAAAGGCAAGTTCACGGCGGGCGGTGTTCACCCGATGCCGGGTTCCAGCCTGCCCCTGGCGACGCTCGGCACGTTCATCCTGTGGCTCGGCTGGTTCGGCTTCAATGGCGGATCGCAATTAGCGCTCGGCTCGGCGGCCGATGCTATTGCCATCTCGACCATTTACATCAACACCAACATCGCCGCCGTCGGTGGCGTACTGGCGTCCATGATCCTCACTCAATTGGTCTACAAGAAGGTCGACTTGACGATGGTTTTAAACGGGGCCTTGGCTGGTTTGGTTAGCATCACCGCTGGCCCGGACACGCCGTCGATGGGTCAGGCCTTCCTGATCGGTGGCGTCGGCGGTATTCTGGTGGTGATCGCCGTGCCCCTGCTCGACAAGCTCAAGATCGATGACGTGGTCGGTGCCGTTTCGGTGCATCTGGTCGCCGGTATCTGGGGTACCCTGGCGGTGCCGCTGACCAATGGCGATGCCACTTTCGTCAATCAGTTGACCGGTGTCGCTGCCATTGGTGCCTTTGTCATTGTTACCAGCTCGATTGTCTGGCTGGTGTTGAAGATGACCATGGGCATCCGGGTCAGCGAAGAAGACGAAATGATAGGACTGGACCAGGCCGAACTGGGTCTCGAAGCGTACCCTGAATTTGGCAGGGGATCTCAGTCCATCTGAGCCTCCCCCCTCTGTCGCAGCAGAACAACCGAAGGCAGCGCTCCCTTCGGTTGTTCTTTGCCCGGAGCCTATCAATGGGAAAGACTGCAGGGTAACGTGCACGCCGTCCAATCGGCAGGGATCGGTGGCCAGTCTCGACTATCTGAAAAAAGCAATCGGGTGGGCCCGCGAGCATGATTTTGTGTTGGCCATTGATGAATGTTATGGCGACATCTACGACACCACACCGCCACCGGGATCGGCTGAAGCCTGCCGCGATATGGGCGGCGAAGCGGCGAGTCGAAAACTGTGGCAACAGGCGGCCTTGCGGGTCCTGCCCGGTGCCTAGAGCAACCTTCGAAAGATGGCACCTCGCCCGGCGATGACTATATCCGCATCGCCCTGGTTCACGCCCCGGATATGACCCGAAACGCGCTCGAGAAGATTGTCAGTACTCAGCGTTAAGCTCTTGTAAACACGGATATTGTAAATCTGGAGCATGACGGTTTTTTCTACAGAAAACAGCTATGCCCGCGGCCAGGGCGGGTTCCCCGGGGATGAGCAGCTTCAGGCCGCTCGCGACTTCGCGCACGGAGCTGTACTTGACCGAGTTGGAGAAGACGAACTCGCGCCAATCCGAGACGCGGCCGTGC